>DATGGI010000023.1:0-2725 GCA_035308545.1 Usitatibacter sp. | reverse complement strand
CCCGAAGGAACCCAAGCGTTGAGCACGCGATACGTGACGAGGCCCGCGAACGACACCAGCACCGCGCCGATGAAGACCGCATTGGCGAGCGGCGGGCCCTCGGGCATGAATTGCCAGGCCTTGAGGAACGCGAGGCCCGCGAGGAGCTGCAGGAGCACGCCAAATGCGACCGCGAGCTTGCGATCCTGCCGGACGCCCATCCACACGATCGCCGCGCCCTCGAGCGCCCACGCGGCGCTGGTCCAGCGGGCGTCGAGCGCAAGCGGAATCGCGAGTGACACGAAGACCACGCCCAGCGCGAGGAAGGACTCCGAGAGCATCTGCCAGCGTTCCTTCGCCACGCGCACGAGCACCGTCGCGAGGATGATGTAGAGCGCGCCACCGGCGAGGCTCGAATACGCGAGCCCGAACTCCGAACCCTTCATCAAGCCCGCCTGCAACCCGAATGCCGCGATCGGCACGCCGAAGACGATCGTCCCATCCACGTACGACTTGTGCGCCGCGACCTGCCCACGCGCGAAGAGGATCGCGATCGTCACATACATGAGGAAGAACGCGACGAGGAACGGTTCCGTCGAATCGAAGAGCTCGCTCCGATACGAGAACACGCCCCACGCGAGCCCGATGCCGAACGTGAAGAGGAATCCGACCACGTTGAGAACGCGCCACGACCGGAACCACGCGATCACGACGATGCCGGCGTTCAGCACGAGGTAGTACGAGAAGAGCATCACGTGGCTGCCGCCGCCGGTGGAGGCGAAGATCGGCGCGAGGAAGCCGCCCGCCGCGCCGAAGACCGCGAGCGCGAGCGAGTTCTGCGCGATGGCGAGGAAGGCCGACAGCACCGCGATGATCACGAGGAGCGCGAACGCCATCCCCGCCGGCAGCAGGTGATAGAGCTTGAGAGAGCCGAAGATCGTGAGGTAGAGCACCGCGACACCCGCGCCCTGCATGCTGAGCGCGTAGCCCGCGCGCTTCCCGCGCAGCCTCCATCCGAGCACGAGGAGCGCGATTCCAGCCGCCGCGACCGCCGCGACGCGAAACTCGACGGGAATCATCTCGTGGTCCACGCCGTACTTCACGAGGAACGCGAGCCCGAAGAAGAGGATCACGAGCCCCACGCGCACGATCGTATTGCCGCCCGTGAACCACTTCACGATGAAGTTGGGCTCGGACGGCACGGGTGGCGGAGGGGGCGCTCGTTCTTCGGGGTCAGACCCCGAAGCAATCGGAGAGGGAACGGGCTCGACCACGACTTCGGCGATGGGCTCCCGAACCGGTTCTGCAATCGGCGCCGTGACCACGGGCTCGGGGTCTGACCCCGAAGCAACGCGAGGCATCGCCAATTGCCGCTCCAGCGCGGCGACGCGCTTCTCCAGCGCCTGCAATCTCGCATCGGCGGTGAGCGGCGGCGCGAGCGGCTGCACCGGCTGGCGATTCGACTTGATGATGAAGCCCGCGATCCAGCCGAGGAAGCCGAGCGAGAAGAAGCCTGCCCAACCTCCGATGGCCGCACCGATCAGTGCACCGACGATCGTCAGGATCCAGGTCATTTCCAGTCTCCCCGCATCGCTTGTACTTGTTGTTGTAGCAGCTCGCGCGTCGCGACCGCGGGCGCCACTGCCGGACCCCCCACGAGCGCGATCTTACGGAAGATTCCCAACAGGCGATGAGGTTTCGAGAACGCGGGGCCGCCTTCGCGGCTGAAATAGCTTCCCCACAAGCCTCGCAGCGCGAGCGGAATCACGGGCACCGGGTCACGCTCCACGATGCGCTCGATGCCCGACCGGAAAGGATAGAGCTCGCCATTGTCCGTGATGCGCCCCTCGGGAAAGATCGCCACGAGCTCGCCGTTCTCCAGCGCCTTCGACACCTCGTCGTACGCGGCATCGAGGAGCTTCGGATCGTCCTTGGCCGGCGCGATCGGGATCGCCTTCCCAGTGCGGAACACGAACGAGATGATGGGCATCTTGAAGATGCGATGGTCCATCACGAAGCGGATCGGCCGCGGGCTCGCCGCGAGGATCACGAGCGGATCCACGAAGCTCACGTGGTTGCACACCAGCACGGCGGGACCGTGCGCGGGGATGTTCTCCAGGCCGCTCTTCTCCAGGCGATAGATCGTGTGGATGAGCACCCAGCAGATGAACCGCATCAGGAACTCGGGCACCAGGAAGTAGATGTACAACGCCACCGCGGCGTTCATGAGGCCCACCACGAGGAAAAGCTCCGGGAGCGTGAGCCCCAGGTCCAGGAGCACCATCGCCATGAGCGAGGCCACGCACATGAAGAGCGCGTTCATGATGTTGTTGGCGGCGATGATCCGCGCGCGATGCGAGGGCTCGGCGAGCGCCTGGATCAGCGCATAGAGCGGCACCGAGAAGAATCCGCCGAAGAGCGCGACCAGGAAGAGGTCGATCATCACGTGCCACGACTGATGGTCCGCGAGGAATGTGGCGACGTTGCGCATCCCCGAGGCCTCGACGCCCGAGGACGAATACCAGATGTCCACGGCGAAGAGCGTCATGCCGATGGAGCCGAACGGCACGAGGCCGATCTCGATCTTGCGATCCGAAAGCCGCTCGCACAGCAGCGAGCCCGCGCCGATGCCGAACGAGAAGATCGCGAGCAGCAGCGTCACCACGTTCTCGTCGCCGTGCAGCACGTCGCGCGCGAACGGCGTGAACGACGTGAGGAAGATCGACCCGAAGAACCACAGCCACGA
>DATGGI010000022.1:0-11341 GCA_035308545.1 Usitatibacter sp. | reverse complement strand
TGCACGAACATCGGCCGCGACGTGACGCTATAGCGGACCTCGCCGCAGGCGCAGCCGCCCTCGAACTTGTCTTCCATCACCATGAACTGAAATCTTCAACGCGAAAACGCGCGCTCAACGGGCCGCGAAAACCACGTCGTTGCAGTTGTGGCGAGATCCCGCGGTCCCCGGCTGCGCCGGTGGAAACCTGAGGATACCCTGCTTGGTCGGACGGCAATCCGTACCGAGAGGAGGATCAAGACGGAACAGAGGCAGCGCATCACGCACCGCGCCCACGAACTCCTCCGCGTCGGCGCCCTCCCCGGTGATGCGCACGTCCTCCAATTCGCCGAAAGCGTTCACTCGCGCGTCGATGACCACGCGACTCTGCGTGCCTCGTGACATCTCGACGCCGGGGTAGGCTCCGAATTCGGCGCAACCGGAAAGGACCAACGCGGCCAACGCCGCGGTCAGGATTGCTTCTTTCATCTCGTGCTCCCCAGGCTTCGAGCGCAATCGATTATCGGCGGCGTGCTCCTACCCGGTTGTTACGAATCCTTGCAGTCCCCTTCACCTTTTCGTCGATCATGCGTCCCCGCCGGTCCTGCTAACCTAGCGTACGTTTTTCGAGGAGGACGCCATGGATCGCAAGTTCTTCGCTCTCGCCGCACTCCTGTCGTTGCCCGCCTGGGGGCAATCGCCTGTTCCCGTGATCGCCTTCGACTCCGTTCCCAATCCCGTGAAGCTGCCGAAGGATGTGTACTTCGGCGAGGTGACGGGTGTCGCGACCAACTCCCGGGGCCACGTCTTCGTGTTCTCGCGCGGCGGAACGAGCGGACCCGCCTATGCGGCGGCCGCGGCGCAGCTCTTCGAGTTCGATGCCGACGGCAAGTTCATCCGCGAGATCGGCAAGAACCTCTACGCGTGGTCCTTCGCGCATTCGGTGCGCATCGACAGGGACGACAACATCTGGGCCGTCGACAAGGGCTCGGACATGATCGTCAAGTTCGACGGCAAGGACGCGCGCGTGATGATGGTCTTCGGGCGCAAGCAGGAAGCGAGCGACGAAGACACGGCGCCCCTCAAGCACCCGAAACCGCCGCTGCCTTCCGAGGCCGGGCGCTTCAGGCAGGTGACCGACGTCGCCTTCGGCCCCGCCGGCGAGATCTACATCAGCGACGGATACATCAACTCGCGCGTCGCGAAGGCGAGCAAGGATGGCGTGTGGCTCAAGTCCTGGGGCGATCGCGGCGACAAGCCCGGTGAATTCAACACGCCCCATAACATCGCCACCGACGTGCAGGGCAACGTCTACGTGGCCGACCGGTTCAACCGCCGCATCCAGGTGTTCGACGGCGACGGAAATTTCCTTCGCGCGATGACGATCGACGTTCCGTTCGACCACGACGCGAAGCCCGCGATCGGCAACAAGCCCGATCCCGACGCGAAGTCGGGGACCTTCGCGCCCGGCGCGCCGTGGACCCTGTGCATCACGCCGCCGCCGAACCAGGTGCTCTTCACGTCCGACGCGTACCCGGGGCGCCTCTACAAACTCTCGCTCGACGGCAAGGTGCTGGGCGTGCTTGGCGAATCCGGCAAGCAGCTCAAGCAATTCGGCTGGATCCACGAGATCGCCTGCCCCAACGAGCGCACGGTGTACGTGGCCGAGCTGCTCAACTGGCGCGTGCAGAAGCTGCTGCTCAAATGACGTGGTCCATCTGCGCGCTCGACCGCGCGACGGGACAACTCGGCGTCGCGGTGGCGAGCCGCTTCTTCGCCGTGGGCGCGCTCTGTCCCGCGATCCGCGCCGGCAAGGGCGCGCTTTCCACGCAGGCGCTCATCAACCCGCTTTACGCCCGCGACGGACTTGCGCTGCTCGATGAGGGCGTGGATCCGAAATCGATCGTCGTGAAGCTCACCGGCGCGGACGCGGGACGCGAAGTGCGCCAGTTCCACGTGATCGATGCGAAGGGACAAAGCGCGCGGCATACCGGCTCGAATTGCGTTCCGTGGTGCGGCCATCGCTCCGGCCCCGATTATTCGATGGCGGGCAACATGCTCGCGGGCCCGCAGGTGCTCGAGGAAACGGAACGCGCCTATGTCGCGTCGGCCGCCATGCCGTTCGCGGAGCGGTTGATGACCGCGATGGAAGCCGGCGAGAAAGCCGGAGGCGACAAGCGCGGCAAGCAGGGCGCGGCGATCCTCATCCATGGCACCGAGGACTACCCGTTGCTCTCGCTGCGCGTCGACGACAATCCGGACCCGCTCGCCGAGCTGCGCAGGCTCCACGCGGCGAGCCGCGAGCGCTTCCAGGCGTTCATGACCTGCCTCGCCACCGACGCCGATCCCGTCGGCATCATCGACCGCGCCGAGATCGATGCGCGGGTCGCCCGCTTCCATTCGCGTTAACGGACTCGCCCCATGAACAGACGCCTTGCCATCCTTTCGCTGTGCGCCGCGCTCGCCGCGGTTCCCACTTGCGCGCAAACGCTTCGCATCGGCCTCGCCGAGGATCCGGACGTCCTCGATCCCACGCTCGCGCGCACGTTCGTGGGCCGCATCGTGTTCGCGGCCGTGTGCGACAAGCTGTTCGACCTCGACGAGAAGCTCAACATCGTTCCGCAGCTCGCGACCTCGTACCAGTGGAGTCCCGACTACAAAACGCTCACCCTGAAGATCCGCCAGGGCGTCACTTTCCACGATGGCGAGAAGCTCGACGCCGCCGCGGTCAAGTTCAGCCTCGAGCGCCACAAGACGATGGCGGGCTCCAACCGCCGCGGCGAGCTCACGCCCGTTTCGACGATCGACGTGGTCGACAGCGACACGGTGCGGCTGAATCTCTCGGCGCCGTTCGCGCCGCTGCTCGCCGTGCTCACCGACCGCGCCGGGATGATGGTCTCGCCGAAGGCGGCGAAGGCCGAGGGCGAGAAGTTCGGCGTCCACCCGGTCTGCGCCGGCCCCTACAAGTTCGTCGATCGCGTGGCGCAGGGACGCATCAGCTTCGAGCGCTTTCCGAACTACTGGAACAAGGCCGCGATCCACTTCGACAAGGTGTACTACGAGCCCATCGCCGACTCGCAGGTGCGCCTCGCGAACCTCAAGTCGGGCCAGCTCGACCTCATCGAGCGATTCAATCCCTCGGACATCGCGGGCCTCAAGGGCGACAGCCGCTTCAAGGTGTCGAAGATCGTGGAGCTCGGCTACCAGGGCATCACGTTCAACCTCGCCAAGAGCGACCTCGCGCAGAAGAACCCGGCCGGCAAGGATCCGCGCGTCCGCGAAGCCTTCGAGCTCTCGCTCGACCGCGACGCCATCGTGCAGGTCGCGATGGAAGGAGAAGCGCTCGCGGGCAACCAGTGGGTCGCGCCGACCAACTCGTGGTATTCGAAAGCCGATCCGATCCCGAAGCGCGACGTGGACCGCGCGAAGGCGCTGCTCAAGGAAGCGGGCGTGCCGAATCCGTCCTTCGAGCTGATGACGCCGACAACCTCCGATGCGCAGCGCATCGCGCAAGTCGTGCAGGCGATGGCGAAGGAAGCGGGCTTCGACGTGAAGATCCGCTCGACGGAGTTCTCGACGACGCTCGACATGGCCGACAAGGGGCAGTTCGATGCCTACGTGCTGGCGTGGAGCGGCCGCGCCGATCCCGACGGCAACCTCTTCAGCCACCTGGGCTGCAAGCAGCCCCTGACGTATTCCGGCTATTGCAACCCGGTGGTCGATGAAGCGCTCGCGAAGCAACGCGCCACGGGCGACCGGGCCGAGCGCCAGAAGTACTTCGACCAGATCGCGCTGCAGGAAGGCAAGGACCGGCCGATCGTGTACCTCTTCCATCGCCACTGGCTGTGGGCTTACACGAACAAGCTCTCGGGATTCCGCACGGTGCCGGATGGAATGATCAGGCTGCAGGACCTGAAGTTCAATTGATCGACTTCCTGCTCAAGCGCCTTTCGGCGATCATCCCGACGCTGTTCTTCGTCTCGGTCCTGATCTTCGGGCTGCAGCAGCTGCTTCCCGGCGATCCGGCCATCGCGATGGCGGGCGAGGACCACGACCCGAACGCTGTCGCGTACCTTCGCGCCAAGTTCCACCTCGACGAGCCGCTGCCGGTGCGCTACGCCTACTGGATGAAGGGCGTGCTGCGCGGCGACCTGGGAGACTCGGTGCGCATCCAGCGCCCGGTGACCGAGCTCATCGCCGAGAAACTTCCGGTGACGCTCGAGCTCGCGGCGCTCGCGATGGTCATCGCGCTCACGATCGGCGTGACCGCGGGCCTCGTCTCGGCGGTGTACAAGGACACGGCGTGGGACTATGCCGCGAACCTCTTCGCGCTCTGGGGCATCTCGATCCCCAACTTCTGGCTCGGGATCCTGCTGATCCTGCTCTTCGCGGTGCACCTCGGATGGCTGCCGGCCTCGGGTTACGTGAGCCCCTTCGAAAGCCTGCACGACAATCTCGCCGCGCTCATCATGCCCGCCTTCGTGCTCGGCAACGCCTTCGCCGCCGTGCTGATGCGGCACACGCGAAGCGCGATGCTCCAGGTGCTCTCTTCCGATTACGTGAGGACCGCGCGCGCCAAGGGCGTGCCGGAACGCACGGTCGTGTTGCGCCACGCATTCCGCAACGCGCTCACGCCCGTGATCACGCTCGGGGCGTTGCAGCTGGGCGAGCTGCTCTCGGGAGCCGTGCTCACGGAACAGGTGTTCTCCATCCCGGGATTCGGCAAGCTCATCGTGGACGCGGTCTTCAATCGCGATTATCTCGTCGTGCAGGGCGTCGTGCTCTTCACGGCCACCGTGTACATCGCGCTAAACCTGCTCGCCGACATCGCGTACTTCCTCGCCAACCCGAAGATGCGCACATGAAATGGGCGAAGCGCCTCGCGCAGCGCAAGCGCGCGATCGTGGGGATCGTTCTCGTGGCCTCGTTCGTCGCCATGGCGCTGCTGGCTCCCTGGATCTCGCCGTACGACCCGCTCGCGACGAGCTGGAGCGCCATCCGCAAGGCGCCCTCGGCGCAACACTGGTTCGGCACCGACGAGATCGGGCGCGACGTGCTGGCGCGGGTGATCTGGGGCGCGCGCGCCTCCCTGCTCGCCGGCGTGGTCTCCGTCTGCATCTCGCTCTCCGTGGGCATTCCGGTCGGCATGCTGGCGGGCTATCTCGGCAAATGGCCCGACATGCTGATCTCGCGCATCACGGACGCGATGCTCGCCTGCCCGTTCCTCATCCTCGCGATCGCGCTCGCGGCGTTCCTGGGACCCAGCCTCGTGAACGCGATGATCGCGATCGGCATCGCCGCGACCCCGGTGTTCGTCCGCCTCACGCGGGCCCAGACGCTCAACGTGAAGGTGGAGGACTACGTGATGGCCGCGCGCGCCATCGGCAACTCGGACCTGCGCATCGCGCTTCGCCACATCTTCCCCAACATCGCGGCGCCCATCATCGTGCAGGCGACGCTCGCGATCGCCGCCGCCGTGATCGCCGAGGCGAGCCTGTCCTTCCTGGGCCTGGGCCAGCAGCCGCCGGCGCCGAGCTGGGGAAGCATGTTGAACACGGCCAAGAACTACGTGGACAATGCGCCCTGGATGGCCATCTGGCCGGGCCTTTCGATTTTCCTGCTGGTGATGTCCTTCAACCTCCTCGGCGACGGATTGCGCGACGCGCTCGATCCGCGCAACAACTAGGTGAACTCCATGCGCAAGATCCTCCTCGTCCTCGCCGCGTTCCTCGCCCTCCCCGCGCTCGCCGATGAACCGACCGGCACGTTGAAGAAGATCAAGGACAACGGCCTCTTCGTGATCGGCTATCGCGAGTCGTCGGTGCCCTGGTCCTATCTGGACGCCGACCAGAAGGTCGTGGGGTATTCGCACGAGGTGGCCCTCAAGATCTTCGACGCGATCAAGCTCGAGCTCGGGATGCCGGCGCTCACGCTTCGCGAGATCCCGATCACGGCACAAAACCGCATCCCGCTCATGCAGAACGCGACGATCGACCTCGAATGCAACGGCACCACCAACACGAGCGAGCGGCGCAAGCAGGTGGCCTTCTCCGACACGATCGCCTATACGCAGACCCAGCTCCTCACGAAGAAGAAATCCGGCATCAGGGAATTCGAAGACATCGCCGGCAAGACCGTGGCGGTCACGGCGGGCACGACCTCCGAGCGCTACCTTCGCAAGTACGCCGAGGAGAAGAAGGTCAACGTGAGCGTCGTGGCCACGCGCGACCACTCGCAGGGCTTCCTCATGCTGCAGACCGATCGCGCCGACGCCTTCTTCATGGACCGCGACGTGCTGGGGTCGCTGCTCTCGCGCGCGCAGGACAAGGCCGACTACGTGATCACGGGCAAGCCGCAGACCAAGGAAGCCCTCGCCTGCATGCTTCGCAAGGACGACCCGCAGTTCAAGGCGCTGGTCGACGGCGTGATCGCGAAGATGCAGACCTCGGGCGAGGCCGCGAAGATGTACGACCGCTGGTTCATGGCGCCGATCCCGCCCGACGGAGTGGTGCTGAACGCGCCGCTCACCGACGCCATGAAGGAGCTCTACGCGCATCCCAACGACCAGTCGTTCGACTGATCCGCCTTGTACCACTGGAACTGGGGAATCTTCCTCAGCCCCACGGGAACGGGGCAGACCTACGTCGGCTGGCTCTTCTCGGGGCTCGGCCTCACCGTCGCTCTGGGGCTCATCGCCTGGATCGTGGCCCTCGTGCTGGGCACGGCGGTCGGTATCGCGCGCACCGTCCCGAATCGCGCCGTCGCCGCGGCCGCGGGCGCCTACGTGGAGATCCTGCGCAACGTCCCCTTGATGGTGCAGCTCTTCACGTTCTACTTCGTCGTGCCCGAGCTTTTGCCCGGCGACCTCGGCACGGCGATGAAACACATGAACCCGGTGGCGCAGCAGTTCATCGCCGCGGCGCTCTGCCTCGGCCTCTACACTTCCGCGCGCATCGCCGAGCAGGTGCGCTCCGGGATCGATTCGCTGGCGGGTCACTCGCGAAGCGCCGCGCTCGCGCTCGGGTTCACGCTGCCGCAGGCGTATCGGCACGTGCTCGTTCCGCTCGCCTTCCGCATCATCATGCCGCCGCTCTCGTCGGAATTCATGACGGTCTTCAAGAATTCGGCCGTCGCCTCGATGATCGGCTTGCTCGAGCTCGCGGCCCAGGGCCGCCAGCTCGTGGACTACACCTCGCAACCCTACGAGGCATTCATCGCCGTCACGGTGCTCTATCTCGCGCTCAACCTCTCGGCGCTGCGCGTGATGCGCTTCGTGGAAGCGAAGACCCGCGTGCCGGGGTTCGCGACGGCGAAATAGGCCATGTACCACTTCGATTTCTCGATCCTCGGCGGCTCCACGATCCCGGTGCTCGCCGAAGGAATGCTCGTGACGCTGCGCATCACCGGGACGGCGCTCGTGGCCGGTGTGGTGATCGGCGCCCTGCTCGCCATGATGCGCGGCTCACGAGTGCGCGCGGTCGCGTGGCTCGCGGCCGCCTACGTGAATCTCTTCCGCTCCGTGCCGCTGGTGATGGTGCTGCTCTGGTTCTTCCTCGTCGTGCCGCAGTTCCTGCAGTCGGCGCTGGGACTTTCTCCGGCCACGGACGTGCGCATGGCGTCCGCCCTCGTCGCCTATTCGCTTTTCGAAGCGGCGTACTTTGCCGAGATCATCCGCGCGGGGATCGCGAGCGTCTCCCAGGGGCAGATGGATGCGGCGCGCGCGCTGGGCATGACTCGCATGGCGGCGATGCGGCTCGTGGTGCTGCCGCAGGCGCTTCGCAACATGGCGCCCATGGTGCTCACGCAGGCGATCGTGCTTTTCCAGGACACGGCGCTCGTGTACGTGAGCGCGCTCGCGGATTTCTTCGGGCGCGCCTACGGCATCGGGGAGCGAAGCGGACGCCTGGTCGAGATGCTGCTCTTCGCGGGCGCGGTGTACTTCGCGATCTGCTTCAGCCTGTCGCTTGCGGCGCGGTGGCTGCGACCATCGGCCCCAGGCGCTCGCGAAACTGGATCCGCAGCAGCACGTAGCTGAAGCACGCCTGCAGGAGACTCGTGGCCACCGAAAGGTGCCAGAGGTCCTCGATGCGGAAACCGGGGCGCGTCGACATCCAGATTCCCGGCATGGCGAATGTCAGCATGCGCGTCGCGGTGCTGATCAGCGAAGGCCATGTGTTGCCCAGTCCCTGGAACATCCCCGAGCACGTGAACACGATGCCGACGGCCACGAAGTTCCACGAGATCACCTTGAGGAATCCGAAGCCGAAATCCGCGACGACCGGGTCGCTCGTGAACGCGCCCACCATCGCTCGCCCCTGCCATTGCACGACAAGCGTGAGCGTGAACATGATCGCGACCGACGCGACCACCGCCTTGCGAAATGTCTCGCGCACGCGATCGGGATTCCGCGCGCCGTAGTTCTGTCCCGCGATGGCGGGAACGGCAAACGCGATCGCCATGGCCGGGAGGAACACGGCCTGCATGACTCGCCCTCCGATGCCGAATCCGGCCTGCGCCGCGGCTCCGAAGTGGCGGATGATCCAGTAGATCACGCCCGAGTACACGCCCAGCATCAGGAACTCGCCGCCCGAGGGCAGGCCCACGTTGAGCATGCGCTTCCAGGTCTCGAGCTTCGGGTGCCACTGGGTGCGGTCGAACTCGACGTAGCTCTCGAGCTTCACGAAGTAGAACGCGAGGAAGAGCGTCCCTGCGGCGACTGCGATCGTGCTCGCCCATCCGGCGCCGGCCGGGCCCAGCGCGATGCCGGTGCCCCAACCCGCGATCATCACGGGCGCAAGCGCGGCGTTGAGCAGCACCGTCACCATCTGCACGATCATCGTGGGCTTCACGATGCCGGTTCCGCGAAGCGCCGATCCCATCACGACCATCGCGAACTGGAGCGCCATGCCCGGGATGTAGCCGTGCAGGAACGCGACGCCCGCGGCGCGGGTGGGCGCATCGGGTCCGAACACGTTCATGTATTCGTCGGCGAAAGCGTATCCGCCGACAAGCGTGACCACTGCGCAGATGAGCGCGAGCAGGACGGACTGGTTGAAGATGTGGTTCGCCTCGGCGCGGTCCTTGCGGCCCACGGCATGCGACATCAGCGATACGGTGCCCACGCCGAGCATCTGCGTGAGCGCCATCACTGCGAAGAACACGTTGCCCGCGGAGCTCACCCCCGCGATCGCGGCCTCGCCGAGCCGCGATACGAAGTACAGGTCGATCAGGAAGTAGAGCGCCTGGAGCAGCATCCCGATGGCGATCGGGATTGACATTTCAACGACGTGACGGCCGATCGGCCCCTGCGTGAGGTCCTTCATCCCTCCATTCTACGGATTCATCCCGATCTTGGTCATCTCGATGCCCGAGCCGCCGATCTTGGTGAGGTTGCCCGACTTGTCGCGCCAATAGAGATAGATGGAATTGGGTCCGTTACCTTCCGGGTCCGCGAACCAACCCCACAGCTGGAACGAGACGTAGGGATTCGAGCCGCAGAATCCCGCGGCATTCACGCCCTGCTTGAAGTATCCGTAGTTGCCCTGCGTCAGCGGGAAGTTGCCGTAGTAGATGCCGATGCCCGCCGGGCCGTCGAGGAAGACGTCGATGCTGCCGTATTGGGGCGTGTGGAATGCGTCCTCGTTCTCACAGACCCAACCGACGACCGTGTCCACCATGTCGACGTTCACTCCGTCGACCCAGCCGATCTCGGCCGCATTGCCGTTGCCGGCCATCGCCGCCGAAACCAGCGCCGCTCCGATCCACACCCTGGTCGCAAATTTCATCTTCTGCCTCCATCGCGTGACCACCGGGGGGCTCCCCGATTCGATGGCCCATCATGAAAGCAGCGCTTCGGTGCATATGTCGGTTCCGCGCCGGTGATCCGGTGGGCGTAGGACGACTCCTAAGTCGGCGCGGTCCTACCGCATGTCAGCTTGAAGACCCGGTGCGCAGGCTCTGCGCCGCCGCCACATCCTCGTGGTACGTCCTCATGGCTTCCGAGATGCACGCGTGGCGATCCGGTTTCGCTTCCTGGCGACAATCGGTCATCGCGATCTTCAGCGCCGCGTTGGCCTCTTTCATCGCGGTGCGGTAGAGCTTCTCCGGCGTGTCCGCGGGCTTGTACCACCGCGCCGGGTCGCCCGGCTGCGCGATCGCTTCGGGAGCGGGGTCGTAGGCGATCGCGGCGAAGGCCGCCAGCGAAGCGACGGAGACGAATGCGAATCGCACGGTCCTGTTCATGGCAAGCCTCTGGAAGGTGATGGAAGGGTCCATTCTTAAAGGTTAGAACTGCGTCGCGTTGCGAAGTATCGGAAAGGTCCGTTGCTCCGAGTCGGCCATGTCCTACGGAAAGGACTAAGCTCCTGTAGGATTTCTCCTACACGCGAATGCGTCGCCTGCCGACGTTGTCACTGGCGCCAAGAGTTTGTAATTGTCGCCATGGAGGGCACAGAGCCATGACGCAAGGAATTGCAACGGTAGCAGCCACACCCGCACCACCCACCCGTAGGGGGATGCACATGATTCGCCTCTTGATCGTCGACGATCACGATGTCGTGCGCCTCGGACTGAAACAAGTCTTCCAGGGCCGCGTCGACATGGAAATCGTGGGCGAAGCGCGCACCGGCGAGGAAGCGATCGCCAAGATCCGCGCGGAAGCATTCGACGTCGCGCTGGTCGACCTTTCACTTTCGGATATGTCGGGCGTCGACGTCCTTACGCGCGCCAAGGCGATCCGCCCCGAGATGGCCGTGCTCATCGTGAGCGGCTATCCGGAGGACCAGTACGCGATCAACTTGCTCAAGGCAGGCGCCGCAGGCTTCGTGGCGAAGGACGCGCCGCCGGAGCATCTCGTGTCTGCCGTCGTGGCGGCGTCGCAGGGTCGGCGCTACGTAAGCCCGCGGACGGCCGACAAGCTCGCGCAAGGCCTTTCGGGCGGCAACTCGGGCGCGTCCGGCCAGCCCTCGCATACGCACCTTTCCGAACGCGAATTCCAGATCTTCTGCAAGCTCGCCTCGGGCCAGAGCGTGTCGAGCATCTCCAAGGAGCTCTTCATCAGCGTGAAGACCGTGAGCACCTATCGCTCGCGCATCCTGGAGAAGATGAACTTCAAGACGAACGCGGATATCACTTACTACGCGGTGAAGAACCAGCTGATCGCGTGACATCCATGCTCGTCGAACACGAAAGCGGTCACATCCGCAACTTCGCCGCCGCCGAGGCGGCGCCGGTCGGGCCGCCGCAATGGGACAAGCGCTTCGACAGCAATCTCGGGCCCTTCGCCCAGATCGTCATGACGGCCCTGGTGGTCGAGGATTCTCCGCGCATTGCCGAGCGGCTGGTGGAGCTGGTTTCGATTCCG
>DATGGI010000021.1:0-14362 GCA_035308545.1 Usitatibacter sp. | reverse complement strand
TCGAACGAAGGGCCTTCGAGGAAGCAATCGACGTCGTGGCCCGGCTTGTTGGCGTCGCTCCATTCGTTGCGGCGCTTCTTGCGGAACGAATCGGGAAGGCGCGTGAGGACGCGGGCCTCGATGATTTGCGGGTTCGTAAATGACAGATTCCACATGGCTTGGGTTCCCGCCTGCGCGGGAATGACAATCAATCGAGTTTGATGTGCGCGTCGCGGACAGCGGCGCCCCACTTCGCGTGTTCCACCTTCATGAACTCACTGAACTGCCTCGCCGTGCCTCCGAGCGCCGTGCTCCCCTCGTCGGCGAGCTGCTTCTGCATCGCGGCAGTGGCAAGCGCCTTGTTGGCCGCCGCGTTCAGCTTGTCGACGATCGCCTGCGGCGTGCCGGCCGGAGCGACGAGCCCGCTCCACGTCGCCGCTTCGAAGCCTGCATAGCCCGATTCGGCGACTGTCGGTACGGTCGGAAAGCTCGCGAGACGCCTCGATGCCGTTACCGCGAGCGGACGCAACCGCCCGGAGGCGACCAACCCGCTCACGGCCTGGCTGTTGCCGAAGTAGCAATCGACGCTGCCGCCCATGAGATCCGTCACCGCGGGGCCCGCGCCCTTGTAGGGGACGTGCGTCATCGTGATGCCCGCGCGCCGCTGGAAGAGCTCGCCGCCGATGTGACCGATGGTTCCGTTGCCGGGTGACGCCATGTTGATCCTGCCCGGGCTCTTCTTCGCGGCTTCCACGAGATCCTGGAGGCTGCGATACGGGGATTTCGCATCCACCACGAGGATCAGCGGCTGCGAGGAGATCAGTGCGATGGGCGCGAAGTCCTTGAGCGGATCGAATGTCATGCTCGAATAGAGTGCCGGATTCACCGCGAGGTTCGCGGTCTGTCCCATCGCGATCGTGTAGCCGTCCGGAGCCGCGTGGGCCGCGGCGTCGAGTCCCACGTTGCCGCCGGCGCCGGGCTTGTTCTCGATCACGATCGTCCATTTCGTGTCCGCGGAGATCGCCTGCGCGATGCCGCGCGAAAGGAGGTCGGTCCCGCCCGCGGGCGGAAACGGCACGATGAGGCGGATGGCCTTTCCCGGATAGACATCGGCCGCCAGCGACGGCCAAGGTCCCGTCGCCGCAAGGACCACGAATGCGATGGTTACGAGCGCGCGCCTGTTCACGTAAAACGTACTAACATGGATCGAAAACCGGATCAAGAATCGACCAGGGAGAAACCCCATGAAGACTGCCTCCAGGATCCTCCTCGCAATGGCGCTCGCGGCCGGCCTCGCGAGCTGCGTCGTGTACGACTATCCGCCCTACGGATACACGACGACGGCGCCGGGCCCGAGCGCCTACGAGCGCGCGTGGAACAACGCGATGGGCGCGCTCGTGGACCAGGGCGTGAACATCGGGAACCAGGATCGCGCCGCCGGCCTCATCGAAGGCAATCGCGGCAACATCCGCGTCACGGCGCGCCTCATCTCGCAACCCGACGGCGCGGTTCGCGTCGAGTTCAACGCGGGCGGGGCTCTCTCCGAGGATCCGGGCCTTCCCGACAGGATCTCGCGCTCCTACGACGCACGGCGCTGAGTCCCGCGCGCTAGCGCGCGTCGATCTCCAGGTTGTCGATGAGGCGCGTCTTGCCGAGCCAGGCCGCGCCCAGCACCACGAGCTCGCGGTCGTGCGGATGCGGCGGCGCGAGCTCCGCGCGATTGCGAAGCGCGACGTAGTCCACCTTCCACCCGGCCAACGTGAGCGCCGAGACCGCCATCTCCTGGTGGCGCTCGAAGCGGTGCGAGCCTTCCTCGATCGCTTCCTTGATCTGCCGCAGCGCCGTGGACAGGAGCGGCGCCTTCGCCCGTTCCGCCGGGGTTAGATAGCTGTTGCGCGAGGAGAGCGCGAGGCCGTCGGACTCACGCACGGTCTCGCCGCCGACGATCTCGATGCCGAAATTGAGCTGCTGCACCATGGCGCGGATCACGTGCCACTGCTGGTAGTCCTTCTTTCCGAACACGGCCACGTCGGGCGTCACGATGTTGAAGAGCTTCGAGACCACCGTGGTCACGCCCTGGAAATGCCCCGGGCGGAACTCGCCGTCGAGCTGGTGCGCCACCTTGGGCGGTGCGACGAGGATCTCCTGCGGATGCGGGTACATCTCCTGCTCGTCGGGCGCGAATACGACGTCGCATCCGGCTTTCTCGAGGAGCGCGCAATCCTGGGCGAGCGTGCGCGGGTAGCGATCGAAGTCCCCGCCGGGCTCGAACTGGAGGCGGTTCACGAAGATCGTCGCCACGACGCACTTGCCGTGCTTGCGCGCGATGTCCACGAGCGAAAGGTGCCCCGCGTGCAGGTTTCCCATGGTGGGAACGAGCGCCACGGAACGCTGGGTCCTCAGCCGCGCGCGAAGCTCCGCGACGGTGTGGATCAAATCCATCAGAACGAGTGCTCTTCCCCGGGGAAGCTCTCGTCCTTCACCGCCTTCACGTAGGCCTCGATCGCCGCGCGCACCGAGGTGCGGCCCTCGAGGAAGTTCTTCACGAACTTGGCCTTGCGCCCCGGATAGATGTCGAGCATGTCGTAGTTCACGAGGACCTGGCCGGAGACGTCGGGACCCGCGCCGATGCCGATCGTGGGAACCGAAAGGGATTTCGTCACGCGCCTGGCGAGCGACGCGGGCATCGCTTCCATGAGGACGAAGGCGGCGCCGGCCTGTTCGTTCGCCTTCGCGTCCTCGAGCAGCTGCTGCGCCGCCTCGTCGTGCTTGCCCTGCACGCGATAGCCGCCGAGTGTGTTCACCGACTGCGGCGTGAGCCCGATGTGGGCGCACACGGGAATCCCGCGATCGACGAGGAAGCGCGTCGTGTCGGCCATCACCGCGCCGCCCTCGAGCTTCACCATCTGGGCGCCGGCGGAAACGAGCCGCGCCGCGTTGTGGAACGCCTGCGCCGGGGACTCCTGGAAGCTTCCGAACGGCATGTCGCCGATCACGAGCGCGCGCTCGCTGCCGCGCGCCACGCAACGCACGTGGTACTCAGTCGCGTCCATCGTGACGGGCAGCGTCGAGCCGTGGCCCTCGATCACCATGCCGAGGGAATCGCCGATCAGCAGCATGTCCACGCCCGCCTCTTCCGAAAGGCGCGCGAAGCTCGCGTCGTAGCAGGTGAGCATCACGAGCTTTTCGCCCGCGCGGGCCCGTTCCTGCAGCTTCGGAATGGAGATGCGCGTCGCCTTGTCCGAGCCTTGAGCGCTCATTGTTTTGGGTGTTGCCGGGAGCGGAATGCGGATTCTGCCAGACTTTGATGCATTGCAGCAAAGGGGCTACGCGCGGTTGAAGAACTCCCGTCCGCCGCGCATCTTCTGGATCCGTTCGACCAGCAGGTCGAGGTGATCCGGGTTGTCGACGAAGTTGAGCCTCTCGCTGTTCACGATGAGCAGCGGCCCCTCGTCGTAGCTGTGGAAGTAGCGCGTGTAGGCCTCGTCGAGGGCGCGCAGGTAGTCCTCGGTGATCCCGTGCTCGGCGGGATTGCCGCGCTTCTTCACGCGGTTGATGAGCGTGTTCACCGAGGCCTGCAGGTAGATCACGAGGTCGGGCACCGGGACGCGAGGCTTCACGTGCTGGTAGACCTGCATGTAGAGCGCGTACTCGGCGTTGTCGAGCGTGAGGCGCGCGAAGAGCGGATCCTTCGCGAGCGCGTAGTCGGTGACGATGGGTTGCGCGAACAGGTCCGGCTGCTTGATCGTCTCGAGCTGCCCCACGCGCTGGAACAGGAAGAAGAGCTGCGTCGGCAGCGCATAGCGGCGCATGTCGCGGTAGAACTGGGCGAGGAACGGATTGGCGCCCGCGTCTTCGAGCAGCGTCGTCGCCCCGAGCCGGTGCGCGAGCTTGTTGGCGAGGGTGGTCTTTCCGCTCCCGATGCATCCCTCGACGACGAGGTAGCGATGCTTCATGGATCGGGTCCGGGGCCATCGTCCTTGCTGGCGCCCGGGATGACAAAGTCGGGCCACACATCCCGCAACGGCTTCAGCACGAAATCCCTCTCGTGCGCGCGCGGATGCGGAATCGTGAGGCCCGGCTCGTCGATCACCTGGTCTCCGTACAGGATGATGTCGAGGTCGAGCGTGCGCGGGCCGTTGGGAATCGTGCGGACGCGACGATGCGCGCGCTCGATCGCGAGGAGGTTCTCGAGCAACGCGCGCGGCGCGAGCTGCGTGTCGACGAGCGCGCAGGCGTTGATGAAGTCGGGCTGGTCGGCATATCCGGCGGGCGCGGTGCGATAGAGCCGGGACCGCGCGCGAAGGTCGGTCTGCGGCAATGCCGCAATCTCGTCGAAGCCGCGGCGCACCTGGGCCTCGGGATCGTCGAGATTGGAGCCCAACGCGATCGCGGCGAGCGTCACGAATCTCCCTCCTCCTGCGACGGGGCCGGCGGCGCGCCCTCCGGATGCTTGCGCTTGCCGCGCCGGCGGCGGCGCTTTTTCTTCGGGCCCGCCTCATCGGACACGAGCATGTTCTCGCGCTCGTCGGGGTTCACGCGCTGGAACCGATCCCACCACTCGGCCACGTCGCGTGGCGCGTTTCCCGATTGCGCGCGCAGCGCGAAGAAGTCGTAGGCCGCGCGGAAACGCGGATGCTCGAGAAGCCGGAACGGGCGCTGCCCGCCGCGCTGCAGGAAGCGTGGCTGCATGAGCCAGAGCTCCTTCATCGTCGCATCGAAGCGGCGGGGAATGGCGAGCGACTCGCGCTGCGCGTCGAGCGCTTCGTGCATCGCGTTGTGCAGCGCCGGGATCGTCGGTTGTCCCTTCGCCTCGAAGCGCGCGAGGTTCTTCTCGACCTGTCCCCAGAGAAGCGCGGCGAGCAGGAAGGCCGGCGAGACCGGCTTGTCGCCGGCCAGGCGCTCGTCGGTGGCGCGCAAGGCGGCCATCGCGAACGGACCCGCTTCGGGATCGTCGAGGGCCATGTCGAGCAGTGGCAGCAATCCGTGGTGCAGCTGCAGCTCGCGGAGCATCTTCACGCACTCGACCGCATTTCCCGAGAGCAGCAGCTTCAGGATCTCCTCGAAGAGCCGCGCGTGCGGAACGTTTTCCAGCAGGTGGCGATGGGACGGGATCGGCTCGCGGGTCTTCGCATCGATCTCGAGGCCCAGCTTCGCGGCGAGGCGCGCCGCGCGAAGCATGCGCACCGGGTCTTCGCGATAGCGCGCCGCGGGATCCCCGATCGTCACGAGCTTCTTCGCCTTCAGATCCTTCATCCCGTGGACGTAGTCCCAGACCTCTTCCTTCACCGGATCGTAGAAGAGCGCATTCACGGTGAAATCTCGGCGCAAGGCGTCCTCGGCCTGCGTTCCGAATACGTTGTCAGAGAGCATCCGGCCGTGCTCGTCCGTGTGCTCGGTGTCCGGCTCGCGCGCGAAGTGCGCGCGGAACGTCGAAACCTCGACCGTCTCGGCGCCGCAAAGCACGTGGACGATCTGGAAGCGGCGGCCGATGATGCGCGAGCGCCGGAACACCGAGCGCACTTCCTCGGGCGTGGCGCTGGTGGCGATGTCGAAATCCTTGGGGCGGATGCCCAGCAGCAGGTCGCGCACCGCGCCGCCCACCACGAACGCGGCGTACCCGGCCTTCTGCAGCTCTTCGCACGTGCGTCGCGCGCACTTGCTGATGTGCTCGCGGGCGATGTTGTGCTTGTCCTTCGCGTAGATGACCGGCCGCGCGTCCTTGTGGGTGACGCGCTCGCGGCGCCCGAAGAGCTTGTCGATGTAGCGCTTGATCATCGGGGCCCGGGCTCCGCCGGGATGACAGGATTTTTCATTTCAGCGAGATGATGCGCCATCCCCGCTCCACGGCGCGTGCGCGAAGCGTGGGATCCGGATCGACAGCCACCGGATGGGTGACGAGCTCGAGCAGCGGCAGGTCGTTGAGGGAATCGCTGAAGAACCAGCTTTCGTAGTCGGCGAGCCGATGCCCCCTGGAGGCGAGCCACTCGTTCACGGCGGCGATCTTGCCCTCGCGGAACGTGGGGGTGCCGCGCGGCTTGCCGGTGAAGGTGCCGTCGGGACGCTCCTCGATGTCCGTCGCGATCAGCATCGGGACGCCCAGCTCCTTCGCGATCGGCCCCGTGATGAACCGATTGGTCGCGGTGACGATCGCCGAGGTCGCCTTTGCATGCTCCGCCAGGAGCGCCGGCGTCCCGGCCGCGATGATCGGCCGAATCTTGCGCTGCATGAATTCGACGTGCCACGCATCGAGCTCGGCGCGCCGCCGGTTCGCGATGGGCGCGAGCTGGAAATCGAGGAACTCGTGGATGTCGAGCGTGCCGTCCTTGTAGCGCGCGAAGAAATATTCGTTCTTCGCGTTGTATTCGCCGGCGTGGAGCACGCCCTCCTCGATGAGGAATTGCGCCCACTCGTAGTCGCTGTCGCCGTCGAGCAACGTGTTGTCCAGGTCGAAGAGGGCGAGCTTCATTGGGGCTTGTCGATCGCGAGGTCCGGCTGCATCGCGGCTTTCAGCAAGGGAACGGTGATGGGGCGCCCGGTCTCGAGCGAATGGCGGTCGAGGCAATCGAGGGCGGCGATGAGCGATCCCATGTCGCGGCGGGCGTGCGTGAGGAGATAGGCCGTGACGTCGTCGGGAATGGAAAAACCCCGTTGCTTCGCATGGGCGGCCAGCGCATCGCGCTTTTCCTCATCGGTGAGCGGAAGCACGCGATAGGTCAGTCCGGTGGCGAGGCGCGTTGCGAGATCCCTGCGAATCGCGACGTCCTTCGGCGCGGACCGGGCCGACACGATCAGGAACTCGAACGATCGCTCGTTGTACGCGTTGAAGAGCGTGATCTGCTCGCCGGGCGAGAGCTGCTCCACGTCGTCCACGGCGAACATCTGCGCGTTGCCCGCATCCATGAAATCGGCCGCGGGAACGTACCGGGCGCGGCCCCCGCTCGCCTGCGCGAAGGCTTTGAGCAGATGGGTCTTGCCCGCGGCGTGCTCGCCCCACAGATAGATCACGCGCTCGGAGATTTCGCCGCGCACCGCGGCCTCGACGGCGTGAGCGAGCTCCGCATTGCCGCCGGGGACAAAGTTCGCGAAGGTTGGCGCGGGCGCCTGGGTGAAGTCGAGGAGGAGCTGCCTCATGGTTTCCGCTGGACCTGCGCCCCGCGGATGGATCCGGCGGATGGCTTGGCCCGGGCGCGCCCGGTACAAGGCCCCGAGACGCAGAGGCAGGAATTTTACCACGCAAGGGTGCCTTACAATCGAGACCATGGCCGTCGCTACTCCGATCCAGATCCGCTTCGAGCGCTTCAACGGCGACATCGGCATCGCGCCCGCGAAGCCGCCGCGCGTCCTTTCGCCGGGCGAAAAGCCGGCGCTCATCGCGCGCGCGAAGAAGCTGCTGAAGGAGCGCGACGCGGTGCTCGTCGCGCACTACTACGTGCATCCCGATCTCCAGGACCTCGCGCAGGAAACCGGGGGCACGGTTTCGGATTCCCTCGAGATGGCGCGCTTCGGCCACGCCCATCCGGCGAAGACGATCGTGGTCGCCGGCGTGCGGTTCATGGGCGAGACCGCGAAGATCCTCAATCCCGAGAAGCGCGTGCTGATGCCGGACCTGGATGCCGAATGCTCCCTGGACCTCGCCACTCCGATCGAGCCCTTCTCCAGATTCTGCGACGAGCATCCGGATCGCGTGGTCGTGGTCTATGCGAACACCAGCGCCGCCGTGAAGGCGCGTTCCGACTGGATGGTGACTTCGTCGATCGCGGAGAAGATCGTGGGTCACCTCCATGGTGAAGGAAAGAAGATCCTCTGGGCGCCCGACAAGCACCTCGGCGACTACGTGCGGAATGTCACCGGCGCCGACATGCTGATGTGGAATGCGTCCTGCGTCGTGCACGACGAGTTCAAGGCGCAGCAGCTCGAGGAGCTGAAGGCGCTGCATCCGGACGCGAAGGTGCTCGTGCATCCGGAATCGCCCGCGAGCGTGATCGAGCTGGCCGACGCCGTGGGATCGACCACCGGCATCATCCAGGCCGCCGAGCGTTTCGCCGCGAAGGGCGTGAACGAATTCGTCGTCGCCACGGACGGCGGCATCATCCACCAGATGCGCAAGCGGATGCCGGGCGTGAACTTCATCGAGGCTCCGACCGCCGGCAAGGGGGCCACGTGCCAGAGCTGCGCGCACTGCCCGTGGATGGCGATGAACGGGCTGCACAACCTGCTCGAGACCCTCGAAGGCGCGCCGGGCCACGAAGTGCGCGTCGATCCGGAAATCGGCCTTCGCGCGAAGCTTCCCATCGAACGCATGCTCGAATTCGCGAAGACGAACCTGCCTGCGTTCCAGGGAAGCGGGGACGCTTGATCCGGCGCGCCGTGGTGCTGCTGTCGGCCGCGACCCTCGCGGCGGTGGCGGCGGAACCCCCGGACGTCTATCACGTCGAGGATCCCGCGCTCTTCGGCCGGCCGAAGCGCATCGTCGAACCCGTCTACCCGAAGGATGCGCTGGCGCAGCGCGTCACCGGATACGTCGATTTGCGCGGCCACGTTTCCCCTTTGCACGAATTCGCCGACCCGGAGTTCACCCCCGGAGCCCCGGAGGCAGCCGCCTTCGTCCAACCCCTCAAGGATGTTCTCAAGCTCTGGGAGTTCTATCCCGTCCCGCGCAACGATTGCTTCCCCTCCGACACGATGGTGAAGCTTCGCGTGGTCTTCGACATCCAGGATGACAAGCCCAGGTTCAGCGTCCTGGTCGAGCCGGCTGCCTCGCCCGGCAGGAAAATCGAGGTGCTCTATCGCAGGAACCCGACCTATCCGCGCGGCCCGATGCGCAGCGGACGCCAGGCGTACGTGTATTCGCGCTCCATCGTCGCCCCCGATGGGACCGTGTCCAGGGTGGAAACGGAGGTCTATCCCCCGCAGGACCCGATCGATTCGCAGGCCTTCGCGCATGCAGTCGAGGGCTCGCTCGGCAAATGGCGGTATGTTTCCTCGCCACCCGCCGAGACGCGGGAGCGGATCGTGTGCGAAGACGTCATCTTTCTCCTGAGGGACTGAATCCATGAAAAGCCGCGCGACCCTTCCCGCCGCCGTTGCCTCGCTGCTCGCACTGGGCCTTCCCGCCTCCGCCCACGAGCCCAAGCACACCGAACAACCGCCCGGCACCGAGCAGTGCTACGGCGTCGCCAAGGCCGGCGAGAACCAATGCGGCACGCCCAAGCATGCGTGCGGCGCCATGAGCACCGTGGACAACGATCCGGCCGAGTGGAAATACGTGCCGGCAGGCACGTGCAAGAAGCTGGGCGGCAAAACCACGGCTCCCCCCGCTCCAAAGAAGTAGTATCCGGTTCGTGTAAGGACTGCCGCGTGCCCGCGACTCAACGGGCAGCAGGCAGCGCCTGCACTTCGAATCCACCACTTTCCAGGAGATCTCCAACCGTGAAGAACCAAGCCTCCCTGCATGCCGCCGTCGCGGGCCTCGTGGCCCTCGGACTTTCCGCCACCGTGATGGCCGGCCCCGTGAAACAACCCGGCGACACCGAGAAGTGCTTCGGCGTCGCGAAGGCGGGCCAGAACGACTGCGGCACCGCCAAGCACGCCTGCGCCGCGTCCAGCAAGACGGACAACGATCCGGCCGAGTGGAAGTACGTCCCGAAAGGAACGTGCGAGAAGGCCGGCGGCAAGACCGCGGCGCCCGACAAGAAGTAAGGACGCCATGAACACGCGCGCCCCCTCGATGCTCGGCACCCTTACCCGTTTCTACACGGTCGGAGCGACCTGGATCGACAAGATCCAGCCGGTGTTCGCGCTCGCGGTGCGCCTCTACGTGGCGCGCGTGTTCTTCCTCTCCGGTCTCACCAAGCTGCACGACTGGAGCATCACGGTGGCCCTGTTCACCAACGAGTACCACGTGCCGGTCCTCATGCCCGAGGTCGCGGCGACGCTCGGCACCACCGCCGAGATCGCGCTGCCGGTGCTCCTCGCGCTGGGGCTGGGCTCGCGGCTCGCGGCCGCCGCGCTCTTCGTCTTCAACATCGTCGCGGTGGTTTCGTACCCGGACCTCTCCGACGCGGGCCTCGTCGACCACATGATGTGGGGCGCGCTCATGCTCGTGACGCTGTTCTACGGCCCGGGCAGGATCTCGGTCGACTACTGGATGGGGCGGCGCTACCTCGCTTGACGCAATCGCGGCAAGGGGGGTGACAGTGGTAAAATTTACCCTCTCGAATCAAGCGGATCGCCCGTGTCCACCAAGAACGTACCCCTGACCTACCGCGACGCCGGCGTCGACATCGAAGCGGGTGACGCGTTGGTCGAGCAGATCAAGCCGCTCGCCAAGCGAACGATGCGTCCCGAGGTCCTCGGCGGCATCGGCGGATTCGGCGCGCTCGTCGAGGTGTCGAAGAAGTACAAGGAGCCCGTGATGGTTTCGGGCACGGACGGCGTGGGCACCAAGCTCAAGCTCGCGTTCCGCATGAAGAAGCACGACACGATCGGCATCGACCTCGTGGCGATGAGCGTGAACGACATCCTCGTATCGGGCGCCGAACCGATCTTCTTCCTCGACTACTTCGCGTGCGGCAAGCTCGACGTGAACGTGGCGCGGGACGTGGTGCACGGCATCTCCGAGGGTTGCGCGCAGGCCAACTGCTCGCTCATCGGCGGCGAGACGGCCGAGATGCCCGGGATGTACGACCCGAACGAATACGACCTCGCGGGCTTCGCCGTGGGTCTGGTCGAGAAATCCAGGATCATCGACGGCAAGGACATCCGTCCCGGCGATGCCGTGATCGGGCTCGCGTCGAGCGGCGTGCATTCGAACGGCTATTCGCTGGTCCGCAAGATCCTCGCGGTCAGCGGCTCGGACCTCTACGAGCCCTTCGACGGGAAGCGCACGCTGGGCGAAGCGCTCCTCGAGCCCACGCGGATCTACGTCCGCCAGGTGCTCGCGGTGATGGAGAAGGTGCGCGTCAAGGGCCTCGCCCACATCACCGGCGGCGGTCTCGTCGAGAACATTCCGCGCGTATTGCCCGAAAATACCTGTGCGCGCCTCGTGGCATCCCAGTGGAAGCGCCCGGCGATCTTCGACTGGCTGCAGAAGCGCGGCGCCATGAGCGACGCCGAGATGCATCGCACATTCAACTGCGGCATCGGCATGACGATCATCGTGGCGCGGGCCGACGTGAAGACCGCCATCGATTCGTTCGGCGCGTACGGCCTCGAAGCGTTCGAGGCGGGAACCATCGTGGAACGCAGCGGCACCGGCTCCCCGCAGGCGGTGGTCGTCTGAAGGGAGTCATCCTCATCTCCGGTCGGGGCAGCAACATGCGCTCGATCGTGGAGGCGGGGACCGGGCTCGACGTCCGGGCGGTGATCTCGAACCGGCCCGGTGCCCAGGGGCTCGAATGGGCGGCCTCGCGGGATATCGACACGCGCGTCGTCGACCACAAGGCCTTCCCCACGCGCGAGGCGTTCGACGCCGAGCTTGCGCGCGCGATCGACGCCTGCGCGCCCGACCTCATCGTGCTGGCCGGATTCATGCGCATCCTCACCGACGGATTCATCGCCCGCTATCCGCGGCGGATCCTGAACATCCATCCATCGCTGCTGCCCTCGTTTCCCGGCCTGCATACGCACGCGCGCGCGCTGGCCGCGGGCGTGAAGGTCCACGGCGCGACCGTGCACGTGGTGACGCCCACGCTCGACAACGGGCCCATCGTCGTTCAGGGCGTAGTCCCCGTCCTCGCGAGCGATACCGAGGAACTCCTCGCGGCGCGGGTACTCGAAGTGGAACACCGCATCTATCCCGAGGCGATCCGCTGGTTCGTCCAGGGCAAGGTCGAATTCGCGGGCGACATCGTCCGGATGCGCGATCCAGGCGTATCTTCGGACTCCCTCATCTCGCCCAGGAAACCCTGACGTGAAGCTCCTCGCCGCCCTCCTGCTGCTCTCGTCTCTCGCTTCCGCCGCCTCGCCGGCCGAGATCAGCGCGCGGTACACGATCACGACGGGCAGCATGACGATCGGCAACGTGAGCGAGAGCTACGTGCGCAAGGGCGACAGCTACACGATCCAGAGCGTCACCCGCAGCGAGGGCGTGCTCAAGATGTTCGTGGACGATGAGTTCACAGCCGAAAGCTCCGGACGCGTGGGAGCGAAGGGGCTGCTGCCGTCCTCGTATTCGGAGCATCGCGCCAAGGACAACAAGCGCGACCTCCGGAGCGACTTCGACTGGGACAAGGGCGTGATGCGCACGGTGCTCCACGGCGAAAGCTCCGAGGCCGCGCTTCCGGTCGACACCCAGGATCGCATCTCGATGATGTACCAGTTCACCTTCATGAAGAAGCCGGACGAGTCGTTCGTGCTGCCCATGGCGGACCGCCGCAAGGTCGAGATGCAGACCTACCGCTTCGTCGAGCAGGTGAAGCTCGTGACGCCTGCCGGCCAGTTCGACACGTTGCACTACGAGCGCGTCGCCCGCGATCCGAACGACATCCGCGCCGAGGTATGGCTCGCGAAGGATCGCTCCAACTTTCCGGTGCGCGTCGTCTTCGACGACCCGAAACGCTTCCGCCTCGAGCAGACCGTCGTCTCGCTCGACATCCGGTAGGCCATGCACGCGGGCCTCGTGTTCCGATTCCTCCGCCGCTACAGGATCGCGTTCGTCGCCCTCGCGGTTTCGGCGCTGGTGCACGCGGCGGTCTTCGTGAGCATCCCGAACGAGCGCGCCGACCTTCTGTTCGGCGGCGACGACGAGCCGGCCGGCGGGTATTCGGCGACGCTCGACACGTCGCCCGTGCCCGCGGCCGCACCGACGCCCACCGCGAAGCCCGCGGCCAGGCACGTGGCGCGCGCGCATCCGAAATTCCAGCCGATCGCCGTGCCCGCCGAGATCGCGCCCATGAGCGCCGATCCGTTCGCGGAGCTGATGGAACCGCCGATGATCGAGCCCGTCATCGCGCCCGTGCAGGACGAGGTCCGACCGCTCGACAAGATCGCTCTCGCCCAGCCCGCGACGCCGGCCGCCGCCCTGGAGCCGCCCAAGTTCCCGGTGGACGCGCTGCCCGCGAACGTTTCGATCGAATACAAGCTCACGTCGGCGTTCGCGGATGGGCACGCGCGCTATTCGTGGAGCCGCAAGGGCGACGACTACGACATCCAGGGCGAGGCCGAGGCGCAGGGATTCTTCGCGCTCTTCCTCGAGGGGCGGCTTCGCCAGGAGAGCGCCGGCAAGGTCACGCCCGCGGGACTGCGGCCCGATCACTTCACCGAGCACAAGCCGGGCAATCCGATCGCCGAAGGCATCCAGTTCGACTGGGCCGCCGGAAAGGCGGTCCTCGACAAGGGCGACAACAAGCCGAAGACAGTCGACATCACCGGAAACACGGTGGACTGGCTCTCGATGATCTTCCAGCTCGCGCACACGCCACCGGCCGGCGATGCCTACGACCTGCGCGTCTTCACGCAGCGCCGCTTCTACGAATTCCACCTCATCGTCGTGGGCACCGAGGAGATCGAGATCCCGCTGGGCAAGGTCCGCACGCTGCACATGCGGCACATCGACCCGCAGGATGCTTCCGTGATCGATGTGTGGCTCGGCATCGACCAGCACTACCTGCCGGTGAAGCTGCGCTATCCGGTGGCGCGCAACCGGCTCATGGTCGAGCAGCTCGCCACGAGCATCTCCCCGTAAGCGCACCGTGAACCTCACGCGCGGGCAACTCGATGCGATCGTCAACGCGCTCACGGTGATCCTGCCGGCGCGCGCGCCCGCCGATACGCAGCTGAGGACGTTCTTCCGCGACAACAAGAACCTGGGCCCGCACGATCGCGCGCTGGTGGCCGACACCGTCTACGCGGCGCTGCGCCGCCGCCGCATGCTCGAGCACGTGACACCCGCGGCGACTCCGCGCGAGATCGCCCTCGCCACGCTGGTGAAGGTCATGGGCGTCGGCGTGAGCCAGATCGAATCGGTGCTGAAGGGCGACGAGCGCGGCTGGCTCGCGAAGCTGAAGGCCCTGGACCTCGACACATTGCCCTTCGAGCTTCGCGCCGACCTCCCCGACTGGGTGATCGGGCGCCTGCGCAAGCGCATGGCCGACGACGAGATCCTCGCGCTCGCGCGCGGCCTCCAGCATGCGGCTCCGCTCGACCTGCGCGTGAACCTGCTCAAGGCCCCGCGTGAAGGCGTCCTCGACCGCTTCGACTTCGACAAGACTCCCGCCGAGCCCACGCGCCATTCGCCGATCGGCGTGCGCCTGCGGGAGAAGCCCGCGCTCAATACGCACCCGATGTTCCTCGACGGCGCGGTCGAAGTGCAGGACGAGGGAAGCCAGCTCCTCGGGATGCTGGTCGAGCCGCGGCGCGGCGAGATGGTCGTGGACTTCTG
>DATGGI010000020.1:0-19894 GCA_035308545.1 Usitatibacter sp. | reverse complement strand
TGGGTGCTCGCGCGGCGCAAGAAGGGATTCGGGATCCCGCTCACGCGCTGGCTTCGCACTTGGAACGACGACGGACTCGTTCGCGCGTCCGAGCTCGTGAGGAATCCCGCGTGGACGGCGGCGCGCCTCGCCGAACACAAGGCGGGATCCCGCGACAATCGCCTCGCGCTCTGGTGCCTGCTCGCGCTCGAGCATCACGGCGGAGCCTTCGCATGAGCGCCGACGACCAACGCACGGCGGCGGCGTTCGCGACGTCGTGGAACAACCTTCCCGCGGGATCCGTGTACACGCCCGCGCAAGTGGCCGACTGGTTCGCGCCCCTCACGAAGGATGACGTTCGCGGACGGCGCGTGCTCGAGATGGGATGCGGAAACGGCAGCCTCATGGTGCACGTGCTCTCGTGGTCGCCGGCGCAGCTCGACGGAATCGACCTGGGCGAATCCGTCGAGTCGGCACGCGCGAATCTTTCGGCCCTGGGGCGGCCCAACTGGCGCGTCGAGCAGGCGGACCTCACGACCTACGTGGGCGGTGGCCACGACGTCGTGTACAGCATCGGCGTGCTCCATCATCTCCAGGATCCCCATGCGGGGTTCGAGTCCGTCGTTCGCAACACGCGGCCGGGCGGGCGCTTTCACTGCTGGGTGTATGCGAGGGAAGGAAACGGCGTCGTGATCCTGCTGGTCGAGCCGATGCGGCGGATCGCGTCGCACTTGCCGTGGTGGATCACGAAGTATTTCGTCGCGACGCCGGCGGTCGTTCCCTATTTCTTCTACGCGAAGGCGCTCGCCGCGTTGCCGCGGTGGAAATGGCTGCGCGGCCTTCCGCTCTACGAATACAGCCTGTGGATCGGGCAGCGCGAGTTCGCCTTCTTCCGGCACGTGGCGTTCGACCAGCTCGTGACGCCGCGAACGACGTACCTCGCACGCGAGACGCTCGAGCGCTGGCTCGCTTCGCGCCGGGACGTGGAGGCGGCGAGCACGTACGTCACGATGAGGAACGGGAATTCGTGGAAGTTCGGAGGGATCAAGCGAAAGGAAGGGCCATGAAGAGCGCGTTGCTGGTGGTTGTGATGATCACGTGCACCGTCGTTGCGAACCTGCTGCTCAAGACCGGCGCGACCCTGGGCCGCGAAGCGGGTGGAGCGCTCTGGATGCAGTTCGTGAACTGGCGCGTGATCGCCGGGCTCGCGACCTTCGGTATCGCCGGGCTCGCCTACACGGGCGTCCTGAGGCTCCTTCCGCTGAACGTGGCGCTGTCGTTCACCGCCGCGCAATGGGTCGCGACTGTCGCGGCTTCGGCCCTCGTGCTGTCGGAGCCGATCGGTGGAATCCGGCTGGCGGGCCTCGCGCTCATCGGCACGGGCATCGTGATCGTCGCATCCACGGCCTGAGAGGCCCGGCGTTGCGCAACGTTCGTCCTTCGACGCTCCTCGCGTTCGTGCTCGCGGCCTTCGTCGCGCTCGCCGGGAGCGCCATGCTTCACACCTCGACCACCTTCGACGAGATCGTGTTCGCGGCGATCGGAGCCCGCGGTTTCCACACGGGGCACTTCGACCTGGTCTTCGACCATCCTCGCTTGCCGCAATACCTGTTCGGGTTGCCCGTCTTTCTCGCGTCGCCGAATTTCCCGCCAGAGGCGCTCGTCGCGGTGCCGTCGGGATTGCCGGAGTATCGCTACGCCCGCGCGCTCTTCTGGCAGGCGGGCAACGATCCGGAACGCCTCGCGTTCGCGATGCGTCTCGTGGGCCTCGCGTTCGGAGCCCTCACGGTGGCCGCGACGTTCGTCTTCTCGCGCTGGCACCTGCCGGCCCGCGCGGCAGTGCTCGCCGCGGCGCTCGTCGCGTTCCTTCCGGACATGCTGGCCCACTCCGGCATTGCATACACCGACGTGCCGCTCACGTTCGCGTTGCTTGCGGGCGTGTACGCGCTCGATGGAGCCGTCCGGGATCCCGTCATGCGCCGCGTCGTTCCCGCGGCGCTTCTTTGCGCGTTCGCGGTGAGCATCAAGTACAGCGGCATCGTGCTCGCGCCGATCGCCGCATCGCTGATCGCGCTCGAAGCGCTCTCCGGACGATGGGCGGATCGCGAATGGCGCCGTGCGCTCGTGTTCGGGGCTGCGGCGTTCGTGGGGGTGGCGTGGTTGTCGCTCGCGTTTGTGGGCCAGGGCGATTGGGGTCTGTCGGAATTCGCGGACCGCTTGCAGCGCAGCGTTCATGGCGCGGCGGGGCGCGACGCGTTCCTCCTCGGCACGCACTACTTCGGAGGACGCTGGTATTTCTTCCCCGTGGCCCTCGCGTTGAAGACGCCGGTGGCGCTGCACGTGCTTGCGGTGCTGGCGATCGCCGGCGCGTGGGGCGCGTCGAGACACGTCGAGTGGAAGGCGCTCCTCGCGCACGGGGCCAGGGCGCCGGTCGTCGGCGCGGGATTCTTCCTCGTCGCGACGATCGTGACGCCGCTCAACATCGGCACGCGCCACGCGCTCCCGCTCGCCGTTTTCCTTTGTGTCCTCGTGGCACAGGGGCTCGTTCCGGTATGGGAACGCGCCGCGGCCGGGACGAGGGCCGCGCTCGCGCTCCTCCTCGCCGCCTTCGTGCTTTCGAGCGTGCGTTACTATCCATACTTCGTTTCCTACCTCGACGAATACGCGAGCGGCCGCGAGATGTACGAGACCTTGGTGGATTCCAGCACGGATTGGGGCCAGGGCCTGCTCGGCTTGCGCCGTTTCATGCGCGAGCGGGGTGTCGATTCGGTGGCGCTCGGTTACTGGGGGTCGGCGATGCCGGAGGGATACGGAATCCGTTACGTGGCGATGCCGAGTTATTTTCCGCTCGAGAATCCTGCCGCCGGCGCCGAAAAGCCGCGCTACCTCGTGGTTTCGGCGACGCTGCTTGCGGGAACGGTTCGAAGCGATCCCTACGCGGCGCTTCGCGCGGCGCATCCCGTGGCAGTGGTGGGCGGGAGCCTCTACGTCTTCGACGGCGCGGCGCTCGGCGCGCCGGCGGCTCGATGAACGAAATCCTTCCCGGCCACTGGCTCGCGCTCCTGGGCGTGGTCTTCGTGCTCGGACTGAAGCACGGGCTCGACCCGGATCATCTCGCGGCGATCGACGGGCTCACGCGCTTCAACGCGCCGCGAAGCCCGAGGCTGTCGCGCTGGTCGGGGCTGCTCTTTTCCGCGGGGCACGGCGTTGTGGTGACGCTCGTCGCGATCGCCGTCGCCACTGTCGCGAGCCGATGGGTCGTGCCCGGGTGGCTCGAAGACACGGGGACATGGATCTCGATCGCATTCCTCGTGCTGCTGGGCGGCGCGAACCTCGCCGCCGCGTGGCGGACACCGATTGGCCAGCACGTGCATCCCGTGGGCCTTCGCTCGCGCCTTTTCGAGCGGCTCACTCGCGCCGAGCACCCGGTGCTGATCGCCGCCGTGGGCGCGGCGTTCGCGATCTCGTTCGACACGATCAGCCAGGCGGTCCTTTTCTCGGTCACGGGCTCCAGCGTGGCCGGTTGGATTTTCGCCGCGACACTCGGGCTCGTCTTCACCGCCGGCATGATTGTCACCGACGCTCTGAACGGCCTCTGGGTGAGCCACCTCGTGAGATCGGCCGACCGCCGCGCGGCCATCGCGTCGAGGGCCATGAGCATCGCGGTGGGACTCGCGTCGCTCGCCATCGCCGGGCTCGCCGTGGCGCGACGAGCTTTGCCGGGATTGGATGATGCCGCGGCGTCGTGGGGCATCGCACTCGGCGCATCGGTCGTCGTCGCGATGGCGATCGCGTACGTCGTGGCGATGCGCCTCGCCGCGCGCGCCGCCTAGTGCACACGATCCGCACCGCGGACGGTCACGAATACCGGTGCGCCGACGACGACACGCTGCTTCGCGCGGGGCTGCGCGCGGGCCTCGGATTCCCGTACGAATGCAACGCCGGTTCCTGCGGCACGTGCAAGGTGGAGCTTCTCTCGGGGCAGGTCGTCTCGCTGCGACCCGATGCGCCGGGCCTCACGGAGCAGGATCGCGCCCGCAATCGCGTGCTCGCCTGCCAGTCGCGTCCGTCGGGCGATTGCCAGATCAAGGCGAGGCTTCGCGCCGAGAACGTGCCGCGCCATCGCCCCGCGCGCTTTCGCGCGAAGCTCACCGGCCACCGCGATCTCACGCACGACATGCGCGAGTTCACGTTCTCCGCGTCGGGCGCGCCGGGCTTTCGGCCCGGCCAATACGCGCTGTTCTACCTGCCGGGCATCGACGCCCCGCGGACCTACTCGATGTCGAACATCGACGATGGAAGCGGTACGTGGCAGTTCATCGTTCGGCGCGTGCCCGGCGGCCATGGCACGGTGGCGCTCTTCGACAAGGTGACGATCGGGGCCCACGTGGGGCTCGACGGGCCCTACGGCCTCGCGTACCTGCGCGAGGAGAGTCCGCGCGACGTGATCCTCATCGGCGGCGGCTCGGGTCTCGCGCCCGTGCTGTCGCTCGCGCGGGGCATCGTCCGGACCCCGGGGCTCGATGGGCGCGCCATCCACATCTTCTACGGCGCGCGCTCGCAACGCGACCTGTGCCACGAGGGCGAGTTCTCTTCGCTGCCGGGCTGGGGCACGCGCATCACGTTCACGCCGGTGCTCTCGGAGCCTTCGATTGACGCGGGTGTCGCGTGGAGCGGCGCGACCGGCTTCGTGCACGACGAGGCCCGCCGGTTCATCGGCGAGCGATGGAACGAGTTCGAGTACTACTTCGCCGGCCCTCCGCCCATGGCGCTCGCCGTGCAGCGCATGCTGATCGACAAGCGCGTGCCGTTCCCGCAAGTGCACTTCGACAGTTTCTATTGAAGGCCGTGGCGAAGCTCAAGCTCTCCCTCGCCTGCTGGAACTACGACCGCACCCGCGCGTTGCTCGAAGGCCGCGTGCGCCCCGAGGGCATCGACCTCACGTACCTCGACATGCCCGTCGAGGAGACGTTCTTCCGGATGCTGCGCCACCGCGAGTTCGACGTGGCGGAGATGTCGCTTTCGTCGTACACGCTCTCGCTCTTCAAGGAGAAGCGCCATTTCGTCGCGATCCCCGTGTTTCCTTCGCGCTTTTTCCGCCACTCCTGCATCTACGTGAACCGGAACGCCGGGATCGGCGAGCCGCGGGACCTGATCGGAAAGAAGGTGGGCAATCCCGAATACCAGATGACCGCGCCCGTCTGGATCCGCGGGATCCTCCAGGACGAATATGGCGTCCCGCCGAAGAGCGTCGCCTACTTCACCGGCGGCGAAGAGGAGGCGGGCCGGACCGAGAAGCTCAAGCTCGACTTGTCGCGCGGCTTCAAGGTCAAGCCCATCGGACCTCGCGACACGCTCGCAGCGATGCTGCGCGACGGCGGCATCGACGCGCTCTATACCGCCCGCATGCCCTCCACGTACGGCGGCCCGAAAGGGCGCGTTCGCCGCCTCTTCGAGGACTACCAGGAAATCGAGCAGGCGTACTTCCGCAAGACCCGCATCTTCCCGATCATGCACACGGTCGTGATCCGCCGCGCCCTCTACGAAAAGCATCCCTGGATCGCCATGTCGCTCTTCAAGGCCTTCGTGAAATCGCAGAAGGAGACCTACGAGGACCTGTACGTGACCGCGGCTCTCAAGGCGATGCTGCCGTGGCTCACCAAGCACGTCGAGGACGCGCGGGCCCTCATGGGCGAGGATTTCTGGCCCTACGGATTCGCGCGCAACCGCGACACGCTCGCGACGTTCCTGCGCTACCACCACGAGCAGGGACTGTCGAAGCGCCGCCTCGAGCCCGAGGAGCTTTTCGCGCCCGAGACGCTCGAGAGCTTCCGGATCTAGCTTCCTAGGGCTCGGTGAGGAATGCGCGGACGAGCGCGTTGAATTCAGTCGCGCTGTCCACCGCGGAAAGATGACCCGCGCCGGGGATCACCGCGAGCTGCGCACCGGTGATGTGGCGCACGATCTCTTCGGACATGGCGATCGGCGTTCCCGCATCCTTCTCTCCCGCGACCACCAGGGTCCGCGCCCGGATCCGCGAGAGGTCGCGCGTGTAGTCGAGGTCGCGGATGGCCTCGCAGCAGGCGACATAGCCGGCCGCGGGAGTCGAAAGCACCCGCGCGCGATACGTCGCGACGGTCTCGGGCTGCGACGCGCGAAAATCGTCGGAGAAATAACGTCCCATCACGACGTCGGCGATCGCGGCCATCCCGCCCTCGGTCACGGCCTTGATGCGCGCGTCCCAGTTCCTCGGTCCCTCGGCGCCGTAGGAGCTCGTGGTATTCGCGAGCACGAGGCGATGCAGCCGCTCGGGATGATTGATCGCGAAGGCCTGGCCGATCATGCCGCCCATGGACAGGCCCACCCAGTGCGCGCGCGCGATCTTGCGCTCGTCGAGGAGTGCGATCACATCGTCCGCCAGCTCCTCGAGCGAGTACGGGCCCGGCGGGATGGGGCTCTTGCCATGGCCGCGTGCGTCGATGCGGATCACGAGGAACTGCGGCGCCAGCGCGGCCGCAAGCGACTCCCACATGCGATTGTCGCAACCGATGGCGTGCGCGAGCACGACCGCGACACCCGATCCCGATTCGACCGCATGGAGTGCGACGCTCATTTCTTCCTCTTCCGGTTCCCGGCGGGCGCAAGCGCGTCGATGACCGCGCGCGCTTCCTTGAATGCGTGGTTTGCCGCCGGAACGCCGCAATAGATCGCCGCCTGGAGGAGGATCTCCTTGAGGTCGTCCGTATCGAGCTCCTTCGACTGGAGCGCCGCTCGAACATGCAGCGAGAACTCCTCCCAGCGCCCCAGCGCGACCATCGTGGAGATCACGAGCATCCGGCGAGTGCGATGGTCCAACCCCTTGCGATTCCAGATCTCGTCCCATGCGTAGCGCGTGATGAGATCCTGGAAGTCCGCGTTGAAGGCGGTCTTCGTGCGCTCGGCGCGATCGACCCACTCGTCGCCGAGGACCTTGCGCCGGGTCTTCATTCCGCGCTCACGTGCTTTGCGGCTCATTGAGTTTCCGTTCAGGAAAGATAGGGTCCCAGTCCGGCGAGCAGCTCATCGATCGCCGGCTGCATCGCCTCCGTGTTCGCGGGGACGCCCTGGCCATACGTGGCGACGTTCGCCGCCATGCGATCCGCGTCGATCACGAGGGAGGACGAAAGCGTCTCGATGAAATCGAGGCTCGATCCCATCACCGAGGCGATCTCGGGAACGATCGCGAGCTCCGCCTGCCAGCCGCCCAGCGCGCGTTCGTTCTCGGAGAGGGCGCTCGCGTGGAGCGATGCGATGAGGCCCGGCATGCGCGTCGCGGCGGCGAGCGCGAGCGCGCATGCGGCGGGATTGCGTTTGTGGGCCATGGAGCTCGATCCGCCGGCGCCTTCTCGCGGGGCCGCCTCGAGCATTTCTCCGACCTCGGGCTGGGATGCGAGCGAGACGTCGCGGGCGATCTTGCCGGCGGTGATCGTGAGCTGTGCCATGCGGTCGAGAAGGTCGATCCATGCGTTGCGATGCGCGTGCCATGATGGCGCGTCGGCGAGTCCGAGGTGCAGCGCCAGGTGATGGCGAACCGCGGGTCCTTTCGCGCCCAGCGCTTCGAGCGCGCCCACGGGTCCGCCCAGCTGGACAGCGAGGCCCTCGGCCTGCGCATCACCCAGGCGTTCGCGGTCCTGCGCGAGGGCGGTGGCCCAGCGCGCGATCTTCAATCCCGCAGTGATGGGGATCGCCGGCTGCATCAGCGTCCGGCCGAGCATCGGCGTGGCGCGGTGCTCGAGGGCGCGAAGCACGAAGTGCCGGATCGCGGCGTCGAGTGCGCGGTCAGCCTCCTCCAGGCAGGACTTGAGGCAAAGCGCGGTCGCCGTATCGAGCGCGTCCTGGCTCGTCGCGCCGTAGTGCACGTGCTTCGACGCATCGCCCGCGCGCCGCGCGGTCTCGTCGCGGAGCATCTTCACGAGCGGAACGGCGATCGAGGCGTTGCGCTTTCCCTCGGCGACGAGCGCTTCCATGTCGATCACGATCGTGGCGCAGGCCGATGCGATCGTCTCGGCGTCGCGCTGGGGAATGATCGCCTCGTCGGCCTGGGCGCGCGCGAGGGCCGATTCGAAGGCGAGCATCGCGCGCACGAACGCCGCCGGCGCAAACGCCTTTTCGAAGGAAGGTCGCGCGAGCGCGCGTGCGGCCAGGCTGTTGATCATCGGCGGCTAGAACGCGAAGAAGATCGTCTCGCCCTCGCCCTGGAAGCGCACGTCCCAGCGGTATTCGTTTCCGCCGGCCGGTGTGGCGATGAGCGTCTTCACGCGGGGAGAGGCGGCCACGGCGGCGAGCAGCGGATCCGCGCGCACGTCGGCTTCGGCCGCGAGGTAAACGCGCGTGCGCAGCGCTTTCAGCAATCCGCGCGCGAGGATCGTGACCTCGATCGACGGCGGCGAGCCGCCGGGCATGAGCGTCTCGATGCGATACGCGCCGCCGTTCAACGTATCCGAGCGGCCGAATCCGTGGGGATTGGCGCTTCCCGATGCGGGCGCGGGGAACGCGTTCGCGGGATCGCGCTGCCAGGTTTCGATCAGCGCATCGTCGACGAGGGCGCCGGCGCCGTCGAATACCCGGCCGGTGATCACGATCTTCTTCCCGCTCGCGGCGAAGCCCACGTTGCCGCCTTCGGGCCAGCGCAATCCGAATCGATAGTAGGGGCCGATGGTCTGGGAGGGCGTGCGTCCGGCCATTTTCAGAGTCCCATGGGCGTGGACTTCGCGCCTTCCAGCACGATGTCGAACTGGTAGCCGAGCGCGTAGTTCTCGCGGCCCGTGCGAAGGTCCAGGCGGCAGATCATTCGCTTGCGCGCCTCCGGATCGGGAACGCTGTTGTAGATCGGATCGATGTCGAGCAGCGGGTCGCCGGGGAAGTACATCTGCGTCACGAGGCGTTGCACGGGCGCATTGCCGAGCAGCGAGAAATGGATGTGCTGCGGCCGCCACGCGTATGCGTGATTGGGCCACGGGTACGAACCCGGCTTGATCGTGACGAAGCGATAGCGCCCCTCGTCGTCGGTGAGCGTGCGGCCGATGCCCTCGAAGTTCGGATCGAGCGGCGCATCGTGCGTGTCGCCGGGGTGGTGATAGCGCCCCGACGCGTTCGCCTGCCAGATCTCCACGAGCGAACGGCGCACGGGCCTGCCGTCACAATCGACGACGCGGCCCTCGAGGAACATGCGTTCGCCGAGCGGCATGGACTTGCCGTGGATCGTGAGGTCGTTGTCGCCGTCGCGGATGAAGCCCGCGGGAACGAGCGGTCCCGGGATGTCGAGCGCGCCGGCTGGAAGCGCGAGCAGCGGCTCCTTCGGCGAGCGCTTGTGCGTGCTCCGGTATTGCTCGAAGGCGTAGGGCGGATCGATCGGCTTGGGCGCGGTCATGTCGTTCATCGTCCCTTCGCCTTGAGCTGCCGATCGAGGCGCGGATAGGCGCGGCGCGCGTTGCCTTCGAAGATCTTCTTCCGGTCGGAGTCGGAAAGGCTCTTCACCTGGTCCACGTAGCGCCGCGTGTCGTCGTAGTGGTGGCCCGTCTCGGGGTCGATGCCCTTCACGGCCCCGAGCATTTCGGACGCGAAGAGGATGTTGTCGACTGGGATCACCTTCGTCATGAGCTCGATGCCCGGGTAGTGATAGACGCAGGTATCGAAGAACACGTTCTTCATCACGTGCTCGGAAAGCGGCGGCCGTTTCATTTCCTGGGCAAGTCCCCGGTAGCGCCCCCAGTGGAAGGGCACGGCGCCGCCGCCATGGGGGATCACGAACCTGAGCGCCGGAAAATCCCTGAAGAGATCGCCCTGGAGGAGTTGCATGAACGCCGTCGTGTCGGCATTCATGTAGTGCGCGCCCGTGAAGTGGAAGTTGGGATTGCACGACGACGATACGTGGATCATCGCGGGCACCTCGAGCTCCACGAGCTTTTCGTAGAGCGGATACCACGAGCGATCCGTGAGCGGCGGCCCGGTCCAATAGCCGCCCGAGGGATCGGGGCTCAGGTTCACGCCGACGAATCCCAGTTCCTTCACGATTCGCTCGAGCTCCGGAATGCAGTTGGCCGGAGGCGCGCCCGGAAACTGCGGCAGCTGCCCCACGGCCGCGAAATTTTCCGGCAGCAGCGTGCAGATGCGGTGGATCAGGTCGTTGCAAACGCGCGACCACTGGATGCCGATCGCCTCGGTGCCCACGTGGTGCGCCATTCCCGACGCGCGCGGCGAGAAGATCGTGAGGTCGCTTCCGCGATCCTTCTGCATCTTGAGCTGGGGCTCGACGCTCTTCAGGAGCTGCTCGTCGCCGATGCCGAGGTCCCCGGTGGCGGGGCGCCGCCCCGGATCGGCGATGCCCGCGAGCTGCTTGTCGCGGAACGCCGCGAGCTGCGGCGGCTCCGTGGTGTAGTGGCCGTGGATGTCGATGATCATGGGCGATTATCGGCCGTCGGTGCGACGTCCAAGATGCTATGATGCCATTGCATGAACGCACGGCACGAAAGGGCCCCGGTTATGAGACCGCCGACTACGAAATTCTTCCGAGGAAACCGGTAGACGGGCCTGCCTACGCGTCACGTTCGACGAAGAAAGCGCGGCTCGCCGCGCTTTTTTATTTTGCTCAAGGGCTTCAACATGATTTCGATCACGCTGCCGGACGATTCGGTCCGGCAATACGACAAACCGGTCACTGTCGCCGAGGTCGCGGCCTCGATCGGCCCCGGACTTGCGAAGGCCGCGCTGGGCGGCAAGGTCGACGGCAAGCTCGTCGACACGAGCTACCGGCTCGAGCGCGACGCGAAGGTCGCGATCGTCACGGACAAGGACGCCGACGGGCTCGACCTGATCCGCCATTCCACGGCGCACCTGCTCGCCTACGCGGTGAAGGAGCTGTTTCCCGACGCGCAGGTGACGATCGGCCCGGTGATCGAGAACGGCTTCTACTACGACTTCTCGTACAAGCGTCCCTTCACGCCCGAGGATCTCGCCGCGATCGAAAAGCGCATGGCCGAGCTCGCGAAGAAGGACATCCCGGTCTCGCGCGAGGAGTGGAAGCGCGACGAGGCGGTGAAGTTCTTCATGGGCATCGGGGAGAAGTACAAGGCGGAGATCATCGCCTCGATTCCGTCGGAGCAAGGCATCAGCCTCTACCGCGAGGGCGACTTCATCGACCTTTGCCGCGGCCCCCACGTGCCGTCGACGGGCAAGCTCAAGGTCTTCAAGCTCACCAAGGTGGCCGGTGCCTATTGGCGGGGCGATTCGAAGAACGAGATGCTCCAGCGCATCTACGGCACGGCGTGGGCGAAGAAGGAAGACCAGGACGCCTACCTCACGATGCTCGAGGAAGCGGAGAAGCGCGACCACCGGCGCCTGGGCACGCAGCTCGACCTCTTCCACATGCAGGACGAGGCGCCGGGCATGGTGTTCTGGCATCCGAAGGGCTGGGCGCTCTGGCAGCAGGTCGAGCAGTACATGCGGCGCGTCTATCGCGACAACGGCTACCAGGAAGTTCGCGCGCCGATGATCCTCGACAGATCGCTGTGGCAGCGCTCGGGTCATTGGGAGAACTACAAGGACAACATGTTCACGACGGAGAGCGAGAAGCGCGACTTCGCCGTGAAGCCGATGAATTGCCCGGGCCACATCCTCATCTTCAACAAGGGCCTGCGGAGCTACCGCGACCTTCCGCTTCGCTATGGCGAATTCGGCGCGTGCCACCGCAACGAGCCTTCGGGCGCGCTCCACGGATTGATGCGCGTGCGCGCATTCACGCAGGACGATGGCCACATCTTCTGCACCGAGTCGCAGATCGAGCCCGAGTGCGTCGAGTTCCACAAGCTCGCGTTCAAGGTCTACGAGAACTTCGGCTTCACGGACATCGACGTGAAGATCGCGCTGCGCCCCGAGAAGCGCATCGGCGAGGACGCCCAGTGGGACAAGGCCGAGGAAGCGCTGCGGGCGGCGCTACGCGCGTGCGGTGCGAAATGGACGGAGCTGCCGGGGGAGGGCGCGTTCTATGGGCCGAAGATCGAGTACCACCTCAAGGACTCCATCGGGCGATCGTGGCAGGTCGGCACGATGCAGGTGGACTTCATGATGCCGGCACGCCTCGGCGCGGAATTCGTCGGTGAGGACAGCGCGCGCCACATCCCCGTCATGTTGCACCGCGCCATCGTGGGATCCATGGAGCGTTTCATCGGCATCCTGCTCGAGAACCATGCGGGCGCCATGCCCTTGTGGCTCGCTCCCGTGCAGGTCGTGGTGATGAACGTGACCGACCGCCAGGACGCCTATGTTCGCGAAGTCGAGGCGGCCCTTCGGGATGCCGGGTTCCGCGTGCAGGCCGATTTGCGAAATGAGAAAATAACGTATAAAATTCGAGAACATAGCATTCAAAAACTTCCTTACCAGTTAGTCTTGGGAGATAAGGAAGTAGCCGCGAAGACGGTCTCGGCGAGGACACGTGCCGGAGAAAACCTGGCGCCGGTTCCGCTCGAGGCCTTTATTTCGCGCTTGAGAAGCGAAGTCGAGTCTCGAAAATGAATGTTTGGGGCGCCGTTTCCGGGGCCCGTGTGCAGGCTCCGGACTCCGCGCAAACGATTGACTTTTAGAGGATTTTTCGCATAGCTCAGGATAAAGCAGTTCGCATCAACGGCGAGATCAATTGCCCCGAAGTGCGCCTCATCGGAGTTGAGGGCGAGCCGATCGGAATCGTGAAGATCGAAGAGGCCATGCGCCTCGCCGAAGAGGCCGACATCGATCTGGTGGAGATCGCGCCGACCGCCAAGCCGCCGGTCGCGCGCCTCATGGACTACGGCAAGTTCAAGTATCGCGAGAGCAAGAAGGCCCACGAGGCCAAGCTCAAGCAGAAGCAGATCCAGGTGAAGGAAGTGAAGTTCCGGCCTGGCACCGACGAGGGTGATTACAAGATCAAGGTCCGCAACCTGATCCGCTTCCTCACCGAGGGAGACAAGACCAAGGTCACGTTGCGGTTCCGGGGGCGCGAGATGGCGCACCAGGAGTTGGGAATGGCGTTGCTGAAGCGCGTGGAGGCGGATCTTTCGCCACACGGGCAGGTGGAGCAATTCCCCAAGCTGGAGGGACGCCAGATGATCATGATCCTGGCGCCGAAGAAGAAGCATTAGCTGGACGCGATAGTTAAATAGCAGGTAGTGAAGCAGTAACAAGGTGACTTCAGGTCGAAAAGCGCGGAAAGGTTCCGCCACCTGCTGCACCAAGAGAAACGGAGGGCAACCATGCCCAAGATGAAGACCAAGAGTGGCGCCGCCAAGCGCTTCCGGGTCCGCGGAAGCGGCTCGGTCAAGCGTTACCAGGCGGGCAAGCGCCACATCCTCACCAAACGTTCAACCAAGAACAAGCGTCAGCTGCGCGGGGCCACGGGGGTCGATGCGACCAACCTGGGCCACGTGAAGGCGATGCTTCCCTACGCCTAAGGAGCCGCCGACATGCCTCGCGTAAAACGTGGAGTCACGGCGCGCGCGCGCCACAAGAAGGTCCTCGACCAGGCCAAGGGTTATCGCGGCCGCCGGAAGAACGTATTCAAGATCGCCAAGGAAGCGGTGATGCGCGCGGGGCAATACGCCTACCGCGACCGCCGCAACAAGAAGCGTGATTTCCGCTCGCTGTGGATCACCCGCATCAACGCGGGCGCCCGCGCCGCGGGAGTGACCTACAGCCAGTTCATGGCGGGCCTGAAGAAAGCCGGCATCGAGGTCGATCGCAAGGTCCTCGCCGACCTCGCCGTTTTCGATAAACCCGCATTCGGGCGTATCGTCGAGCAGGCCAAAGCGAGCCTCGGGGCCTGACAAGACGGAAAATGAAAACGAGGGGCTCGCAAGAGCCCCTTTTCTTTTTGATCTTCGGATGAAAGAACTCGAACAAATCATCGAAGCCGCGCGCAACGCCATCCGCTCGACCGCGACACTCGCGGACCTCGAGCAGGCCAAGTCGCGTTTCCTCGGCAAGGCGGGCCAGCTCACGGAGCTGCTGAAGGGCCTGGGGAAGCTTTCCGCCGATGAGCGTCCGAGCGCCGGCGCCGCGATCAACCGCGCGAAAGCCGAGGTGGAGGGCTTGATCCAGTCGGTGCGCGACAGGATCCTCGCGGCGGACCTCGATTCGAAGCTTGGAGCGGAGTCGGTCGACGTGACGCTGCCCGGCCGCGGCAACTCGCGCGGAGGGCTGCATCCCATCACCCGGGCGCAGGAGCAGGTCGAGGCGCTCTTCCGCACGATGGGATTCTCGGTGGCCGACGGTCCCGAGATCGAGAACGATTGGTACAACTTCACGGCGCTGCGCATGTTCCCCGACCATCCCTCGCGGAGCATGCAGGACACGTTCTACATCGCGGGCACCGAGAACGTGCTGCGCACGCAGACTTCCCCCGTGCAGATCCGCTACATGGAATCGCACAAGCCGCCGATCCGCATCATCTGCCCGGGGCGCGTGTACCGCAACGATCACGACGCGACCCACTCGCCGATGTTCCACCAGGTCGAAGGACTCTGGGTGGACGAGGGCATCAGCCTCGCGGACCTGAAGGGCACCATCACGCAGTTCTGCCGCGCATTCTTCGAGCGCGACGACATCGACCTTCGCTTCCGCCCGTCGTATTTCCCGTTCGTGGAGCCGGGCGTCGAGATCGACATGGCGTGGGCCCGGGGTCCCCGCTCGGCGGGGGCAGGATCAGACAGTCAGGACGGCGAGACCACCTACCTCGAGATCGCGGGCGCGGGCGTCGTGCATCCGGACGTGCTTCGAAACGGCGGCATCGATCCCGAGCGTTATTCGGGATTTGCCTTCGGCATGGGCCTCGATCGCCTCGCGATGCTCAAGTACGGCGTGAACGACCTGCGCCTGTTCTTCGAGAACGACATGAAGTTCCTGGCGCAATTCCGATGAAAGTCTCGGTCGCCTGGCTGAAGGAGCTGGTCGCCGTCGACATGCCGGTCGACAAGCTCGCGCGCGCCCTCACGATGGGCGGCCTCGAGGTGGAAGAGGTGACGCCGGTCGCGGGCGCGTTCACGGGAATCGTCGTCGCGCACGTGAAGAGCGTGGCGCCGCATCCCAATGCCGACAAGCTGCGCGTGACCGAGGTCGACGCGGGCACCGGCGAGATCCTTCAGATCGTCTGCGGCGCGCCGAACGTCGCCGCGGGCCAAAGGGTGCCGTGCGCGCTGGTAGGCGCGAAACTACCGGGCCTCGAGATCAAGAAAGCGAAACTGCGCGGCGTGGAATCCAACGGGATGCTGTGTTCCGCGCGCGAGCTCGGCATGTCCGACGATCACGCAGGGCTGCTCGTCCTCGACGCCGAGGCGCCCGTGGGCCGCGACGTCCGCGAAGTCCTGGGCCTGGACGACGTGGTCTTCACGCTGAAGCTCACGCCCAACCGGGGCGACGCCCAATCGATGTTCGGCATCGCGCGCGACGTGGCCGCCATCACCGGCGCGAAGCTCACCCTTCCGGCCGCGCCGAAGCCCGCCGAATCGATCACGGATGCGCGCGCGGTGAAGATTTCCGAACCGAACGCCTGCGGGCGCTATCTCGGCCGCATCATTCGCGGCATCGACGTGCATGCGAAGACGCCCGCGTGGATGGTGCGGCGCATCGAGCGCGCGGGACTTCGCGCCATCAGCCCGCTGGTGGACATCACCAACTACGTGATGCTCGAGCGGGGACAGCCGATGCACGCGTTCGACGACGCGAAGCTCCGGGGCTCGATCGACGTGCGCTTCATGAAGCCGGGCGAGTCCATCAAGCTGCTGAATGACCAGGACGTCGCCTACCGGGAGGGATTGCTCGCCATCACGGACTCGAATGGCCCCGTCGCGCTCGGTGGCGTGATGGGTGGCCATGCCACGATGGTGGGGGACGCGACCGCCGACGTATTTTTCGAAGCCGCGTTCTTCCATCCGGAGACCGTGCAGGGCAAGTCGCGCGAGCTGCAGCTCACGAGCGATGCGGCCCATCGCTACGAGCGGGGCGTGGATCCGGAAGCTTCGGCCGGCGCGCTCGACCATGCGACCGCGCTCACGCTCGAGATCTGCGGCGGCAAGGCCGGCCCGGTATCGCGCGCGGAAGGCGCACTGCCTGCCCGCTCGCCGGCGATCGTTCGTCCGTCTCGCGTTCGCGTGCTCCTCGGCTACTCCGTCGACGAAGCGGAGATGAAGTCGATTCTCGAGCGCCTCGCATGCCGGCCCGAAGCCGCGGCTGGCGGCATTCGCGTGACTCCGCCGTCATGGCGCTTCGACCTCGCGATCGAGGAAGACTACATCGAGGAAATCGCACGGATCCACGGCTACGATCACGTCCCGGCGATCGCCCCGCGCACCAGCGTGCCGATGCTCATGCTGTCCGAAGGGCGCCGCGACCGGTTCGAGCTTCGCCACTCGATGGCGGCGCTCGGATACCAGGAAGTCATCAACTACAGCTTCGTCTCCGAGGAGTGGGAACGCGATTTCGCCGGCAACGACGCGCCCGTCCGCCTCGCCAATCCCATCTCGAGCCAGATGGGCGTGATGCGCACGACGTTGATCGGCGGCCTCATGCAAAGCCTCGTCTCCAACCTGAATCGCGGCGAGGATCGCGTGCGGGTCTTCGAAATCGGGCGCTGTTTCGAGGGCTCCGCGTCCGACGTAGCCGTCCAGCCCGAGCGGATCGCCGCCTTGGCCTTCGGCTCGCGATGGCCTGAGCAGTGGGCGGAAAAGGGGGCCCGCGTCGATTTCTTCGATGCCAAGGGAGACCTGCAATCCCTGGCGGGCGGCCGCGTGCTCGATTTCGAAGCAGGAGCCCATCCGGCCTTCCATCCCGGGCGGTGCGCCTTGGTAAAGGCGGGTGGGAACGCCGTGGGCGTCGTGGGAGAACTGCATCCTCGGCTGCAACAGCGCTACGAGCTGCCGGCCCCGGCTGTCCTGTTCGAGCTCCTGGTGGAACCCCTCCTGGAAGGCGATTTCCCGCGTTTTGGAGCCCTTTCCCGGATGCCCGTCGTGCGCAGGGACCTGGCCATCCTGGTCGACGAGGACCTGCCTGTCGGGCGCCTCCTACAGGCCGTCCGGGGGGCCGTTCCGGCCCTCGTCCGGGAGGTCGAAGTCTTCGATCAGTACCGGGGAAAAGGGGTCGAGCCGGGTAAAAAAAGCCTTGCCCTACGGATAGTTATGCAGGATACTGATAGGACTTTGACAGATTCCGAGATGGAGGGTGTTGTTGCCTCCATTCGCGAGCAGCTGAACCAACAATTCAAAGCCAAGCCGCGCACGTGAAAGACAAAGTCACCCTTACCAAGGCCGAGTTGGCCGACCTCATGTTCGAGAAGGTCGGGCTGAACAAACGCGAGGCCAAGGACATGGTCGAGTCGTTCTTCGAGGAGATTCGCATCGCGCTCGAGCGCGGGGAAATGGTCAAGCTTTCGGGCTTCGGCAATTTCCAGCTTCGCAAGAAGCCCCAGCGCCCCGGACGCAACCCGAAGACCGGCGAGGAAATCCCCATTACGGCGCGCCGCGTGGTCACTTTCCATGCAAGCCAGAAGCTGAAGAGCCTCGTGGAGAAGTCCTTCAATGGCCACGGAGAACCTGGCGACGACTGACCTTCCGGCCATCCCCGCCAAGCGCTACTTCACGATCGGCGAAGTGAGCGACTTGTGCGGAGTGAAGCCGCATGTGCTCCGCTACTGGGAGCAGGAGTTCACGCAGCTGAAGCCCCTGAAGCGGCGGGGCAACCGGCGCTACTACCAGCATCACGAAGTGCTGCTGATTCGCCGCATTCGAGAGCTCCTCTACGAGCACGGCTTCACGATCAACGGCGCGCGCAACCGCCTCGAGGAACCCGCGCCCGCCGTGTCCGCCACGCCCCGCGCCACCGACGGCCAGAAGACGATGACGGTCCCGCAGCCGCTGTCGCCCTCGAACATCCGCAAGGAGCTGAAAAGCATCCTGAAGATGTTGGAGCGATAGCCTGTCATCCCGGGTGCCGCAATCGCGGCGATGGCCCGGGACCCAAGTCTCGCGATATAATTTCAGGCTCGGTCGGGGCGTAGCGCAGCCTGGTAGCGCACCTGCATGGGGTGCAGGGGGTCGGAAGTTCGAATCTTCTCGCCCCGACCAATTCCTTTCCCGCGTTGCGATGAACGCGATCGCAACTTGCCGGTCGAAAGGAAGTGTCCTTCGCCGGTCATGATCCCGAAAAAACCCGAGACCGCCGCCAATTGGCGCGATGAGCCCTTTCGCAGGCTCGTCGAAGCTGTTTCCGACTACGCGATCTTCCTTCTCGACCCCGAAGGCCGCATCCAGTCGTGGAACCGCGGCGCGCAGCGGCTGAAAGGCTACGAGGCGCACGAAGTCCTCGGAAAGCACTTCTCGATCTTCTATCCGGAAGAGGCGGTCGCGCGCGGGTGGCCTGAGCACGAGCTGGAAGCCGCGCGCAACGTCGGGCGCATCGAGGACGAGGGTTGGCGACTGCGCAAGGACGGCTCGCGATTCTGGGCGAACGTCGTGATCACTGCGATTCGCGACGAAGGCGGCAACCTTCTCGGTTTCGCAAAGGTCACGCGCGATCTGAGCGAGCGCCGCAGGGCCGAGGAGCGCCTGCGGGAAAGCGAAGAGCGCTTCCGCGCGCTGATCGATGGAGTCCAGGACTGCGCGATCTTCATGCTCGACGCGGAAGGACGGGTGGTGACGTGGAACGCGGGAGCCGAGCGCATGCTGGGCCATCGCGCCGAGGAGATCATGGGACAGTCCTTCGGGGCTTTCTTTCTGCCCGAAGACATTGCGGCCGGCCGGCCCGCCGCGGACCTGCGGACGGCCACGCTCAACCGGCGCGCCTACGATCGCGGCTGGCGGGTCCGCAAGGACGGCACGCGCCTCTGGGTGGATGCCGTGGTGACCGCGCTCAAGGATCCCACGGGACCACTTCGCGGATTCGCCACGGTGATACGCGACCTTTCCGGCCTGAAACGCATGGAGGAGCTCGAGCAGCAGGGACGCCACCTCACCGAATTCCTCGCGATGCTGTCGCACGAGTTGCGCAATCCACTGGCTCCCATCCGCAACGCGCTCGGGATCATGGCCATGGCGGGCGAGACGAATTCGCAGGTGAACTGGTGCCGCGACGTGATCGACCGCCAGGTGGTGCATCTCACGCGTCTCGTGGACGACCTGCTCGACGTCTCGCGCATCACGCGCGGCAAGCTGCGCCTGCAGATGAGGCCCATGGATCTCTGCGACGCGCTGGCGAGCGCGGTCGAGGCGACGCGCCCGCTGTTCACGGCGCGCCGCCAACGACTCCACGAATCGCTCCATGAATGTCCTCTGACGGTGAACGGCGATATCACGCGCCTCACGCAGGTTGTCGTGAACCTCCTCAACAACGCGGCGAAGTACACGCCCGAGAATGGCGAGGCGTGGCTCGATGTCGCGACGGAAGCCGAGGATGCCGTCATACGGGTGAAGGACGACGGCGCGGGCATTCCACCCGACATGCTCGAGGGCGTCTTCGACCTCTTCGCCCAGGGCGAACGCACGATCGATCGCGCCGAGGGCGGATTGGGCATCGGCCTCACGCTCGTGCGACGCATCGTCACGTTGCACGGCGGCTCGGTGGTCGCGCGCAGCGAGGGGCCTGGGCACGGCTCGGAGTTCGAGGTGCGCTTGCCGTTGCTGCGTGAACGATTGCAATAACCTGCGGTCGGTTTGACATGGCGCATTTGCGAGGCGGCGCCCGGCAAAGTGAAGTCCATTCCGATCACGCCGTAAAAGCGGATCTGGGCTAGAATTGCGCCATCCGATCGGGAGAGCGCCAGTCCACCGGCCGCCGAAGGGGTAGCGCCCGCAAACTCTCAGGCAAAAGGACCGTTCGGACCCGGATGAGGACATCCGGTCTCTGGAGAGCGGCGGCGATT
>DATGGI010000019.1:0-10467 GCA_035308545.1 Usitatibacter sp. | reverse complement strand
GCGATACTTTGCCATTTGGGGTTCTCCGGGTTCGCTTATCATGGAGATTAACATTCCTCCCCGCGGATAGTTCCCGTGCTCGTCACGCCTTCGTCATTCCAATCCCTCTTCGCCCCCATCGCCCACGATGCGCCGCGAACGTTCGCCTTTCGTGGCAACGAGCTGCTCGTGCGCGAGGACTTTTCGCTACCCGATCCTGCGGCCGTGAAGACGCTCGCGATTCCCGCGGGCAACGTCTTCCCCGTCGGCGTCTTCGACAAGGAGTATTGCTGCGCGGCGTGGGTGCCGAAGGAAACCCAGCCGCCCGCGGGACACCTCTTCAAGGGGCTGCGCGCGATGTTCGGTCATCTCGACGAGGAGACGCTCGCGGTGGCGGGCCGCGCTTTCCAGATCGCCGACTGGGCACGCAACCATCGCTACTGCGGCGCGTGCGGAAAACCGATGACGGCGGTGGCGGGCGAGCGCGCGATGCGCTGCGAATGCGGGCATGTCGCGTACCCGCGAATCGCACCGGCCATGATGGTCCTCGTGAAGAAAGGAGACGCGATCCTGCTGGGCCGCAACGCCGCCGTCCCGCCGGGCGGGCGCATGAGCGCGCTCGCGGGATTCGTCGAGCCGGGTGAATCCGTCGAGGACGCGATTCACCGTGAGGTGCATGAAGAGGTCGGCCTCTTCGTGAAGGACCTGCGCTATTTCGCGAGCCAGTCGTGGCCCTTCCCCGGCTCGCTCATGATCGCGTTCACCGCCGAGTATTCGAGCGGCGAGATCCGCGTCGATCCCGCGGAGATCGCGGAGGCGCATTGGTTCGGTCCCGGCGACAAGCTGCCGGAGCTGCCGCCCACGCAATCGATCTCGCGCGCGCTCATCGAGGCGCACCGGCCCGGGCCCCGATGAAAGCCCTCTACTGGCTCGTTCCCGTCGTCTCGTTCGCGCTTTTCATCGGCGCGTTCGCGATCGGGGTATCGCCGATCGTCGCGACGTTCTGCACGGTGGGGCTGGTCGGCGCCGTGCTGGTGGCGGTGCACCACGCGGAAGTCGTGGCGCATCGCGTGGGCGAGCCCTTCGGCACGTTGATCCTCGCGCTCGCGGTGACGATCATCGAAGCGTCGCTCGTGCTCTCGATGATGCTCGCCGGTGGCGAAAGCGCCACGGTGCTCGCGAGGGACACGATCTTCGCGGCGGTGATGATCATCTGCAACGGCGTCGTGGGCCTCTGCATCCTCGTGGGCGGGATCGCGCACCGCGAGCAATCGTTCCACGTCGCGGGCTCGGGCGCCGGGCTTGCCGCGCTCATCGTCATGGCGACGCTCTCGCTGGTGTTGCCGCAATTCACGACCTCGACGCCCGGCGGCACCTACAACCATGCGCAGCTGGGATTCGTCGCGGTGACCTCGGCCGCGCTCTGGGCGATCTACGTCTTCATCCAGACCGTGCGCCATCGCGACTATTTCCTGCCGCCGCCGGGCACCGCGGACGACCACGCGGCGCCGCCGACGAATCGCGAAGCCTGGACGAGTTTCGCGCTGCTCCTGGTGTCGCTCGTCTCGGTGGTGGGCCTTGCGAAGGCGTTGTCACCGTCGATCGAAAGCGCGCTCGCGTCGCTCGGCGCGCCGAAGGCCGTGCTCGGCATCGCCATCGCGCTGCTCGTGCTGCTGCCCGAGACGGTGGCCGCGGTGCGCGCGGCCCGCGCCGATCGCTTCCAGACCAGCATGAACCTCTCGGTGGGCTCCGCGCTCGCGAGCATCGGCCTCACGATCCCGGTGGTGGCAGTCGCGGCGATCGACCTCGACCTGCCCCTCGTGATGGGCCTGGAGCCGCGCGACATGGTGATGCTTGCGGTCACGTTCGTCGTGAGCACGGTGACCCTCGCCACCGGCCGCACCCACGTGATGCAGGGCGCGATCCACCTCGTGCTCTTCGCGACGTTCCTTTTCCTGTCGTTCGTGCCTTAGCCTTCGGGGTCAGACCCCGAAGCCGCGGTGCCTTGGGGGTCTGACCCCGAAGTCAGGGCGCGACGGTGGCGTCGGTGACTCCGCTGCGCTTTAGGGCATCGGCGACGAAGCCCGATCGCTTCATCTCCTCGATGAAGTCGTAGAGATAGCGGGCCGCGGCCTCGCGCCCCTTCGGCACGCCGCTCGCCTGCCCGATCACCATGAAGTTTCCGTCGATCACGCGATAGGCGGGCTCCTTCGCGGCGATGGCCATGAGCGGATTCTTCACGCCGGCCACCGCGTCGAGATGCTCCGCCTTGAATTGCTCGACCGCCGCGATCGAGGTCGGCGCGCGCACGAGCTCCGCATGCCTGATGACGCGCGTGAGGTAGAGGTCGTACGCCGTCTTGTCGCCCACCGCGATGCGCACGCCCTTGCGATCGAAGTCGTCGATGAGCCGCAGCGGCGACTCGTTGCGGACGAGGTAGGTGCCCTCGATCTGCACGTAGGGCTTCGAGAAGGTGATCTCGTTGGCGCGCTGCGGATCGGTCGCGAGCATCGCGACGTCCCACGCGCCGTCCTTCACCGCGTCGGCCATCTTGCCCGCCGTGTCGTAGGTGACGTATTCGATCGGCACGCCGAGCCGCCTGGCGAGCTCCCGGGCAAGGTCGGGTCCGACCCCGCGCGGCGCGCCGCCCGCCGGATCCTTCTGGGCGATCACGGGATTGCCGAGGTTCACGCCCGCGCGCAGCACGCCCTTCGGCGCGAATTCGTGACGCAGGGAATCGGAAACGGTGTCGTTCATGGCGCAGGAGGCGAGCGCGAGCGCGCCCGCGAGGAGAATGGAGGTGCGAATCATGGCGGCATTGTTGCATACTGCCCGCGGAGCATCGGTGAACCATGCGAAGAATCGCTCATATCTCCGACCTGCATTTCGGGCGCATCGCGCCAAGCGTGCTCGCGCCCTTGCGCGACTGCGTGCGCAAGCTCGAGCCCCATCTCGTCGTGGTCTCCGGAGACCTCACCCAGGCCGCGCGGCCCACCCAGTTTCGCGATGCGAGAGCGTTCCTCGATACGCTGCCGGGGCCGCAGGTCGTCGTGCCCGGAAGCGGCGACGTCGCGCCTCGCAAGCTCCTCGGTTTCTCCGCGCCGCTCGCGCCCTACCGGCGCTTCGTGAGCGACGAGATCGAGCCCGAATACGCCGATGACGTCGTGGCCGTCATCGGCGTCAACACGTCACGGCCTCCCGCGGTGGCGAATGGCGGCGACGAAGACGCGCAGCGCGCCCGGGCCCGCATCCACGGTCTCGATGCCCGCGTCGTGCGCATCGTCGCCACGAATCGGCCGCTTCTCGACACGGGCGCGGACGTGGTTCTCGCCGGCTCGGGCCACGAGCTGCGCGATCGCCCGTCGACCGCGCCGCTCGTCGTGCAATCGGGTCACGTGCCCGTGGGCGCCTCGCGTGCCGAAGTCCTCTCGCTACACGCGTTGCACATCGAAGGCACGAGCGTCGCCGTCGAGCGCTGGTCGTGGAACGGGCACACGCGCCGCTTCGAAAGTCAGGGACGCGAGACGTACGGGTTGCCGCGCTCGTAGAAGCGCAGCAGGCGCCGGGCCCAATGGCCGGCATAGTCCACGCCGATGCGCGGGCGCCGCACAATGCGCACGCCCCGCCCGTCCTTCGGATCCGCGATGAAGAAATCGCGGCTCACGAGGTCGTGGCCATGCATCCGTTTGTCGATCGCCATCGCGCGGCAGAGCAGCCCCGGCCCCTGCGTGCGGCCTTCGATGCCCTTCACCGGCTCCAACGCGCGCAGCAACACCGCGGACGCATGGCCCTCGCGTTCGGTCACGACATTCATGCACCAGTGCATCCCGTAGATGAGATACACGTACGCGTGGCCGGGCGGCCCGAACATCACGCGCGTGCGCGGCGTGAGGCCGCGGGAGGAATGGGCAGCGAGGTCGTGCGGGCCGAGATACGCCTCGGTCTCGACGATGCGCCCGATGCGGGCGACGCCATCGACCACGTGCACGAGGTGCTTGCCGAGGAGCTCACGCGCGACGAGCTGCGTGTCGCGATCGAAGAAGGATCGCGGAAGCCGGGCGCTCAAAAAAGAAACCCGGCGTGGGATGACGCCGGGTTAAAGCCCTTGCCGTGGGAGGCGACGGCAAGTCTCCAGAAGCCATACTCCGCCCCGAGACTTTCGCCAACCTTTCCCGAACAGCAGGCCCGATCGACATTTCTGTGTCGAATTGTTACCCCCTCGCATCACGTCGTCGTCGCAACGTGATCGTCGTCGCCCTGCTGGTTCCTCTCGAACTTGAGGAACTCGTAGTAGCCGCATCGCGAGCTGTCGGGATATTTGCGGCAAACGGCGGGCCGCGCCTCGTACATCGTGCAGCGGCGCGTTTCCTGGTCGAGCATCATGCAGGCCGTGATGAAGTGCTTGTCGCTTCGATGGCGCATCACGCGGACCTTGCCGGTCGATTCCATCTTCGTGTACTTCGCCTTCGCGTCGCGAACGCTGAGGTCGAAGTGGCGCGCGATGCGCTCGAGGTCACGCTGGGTCACCTCGATGTCGGTGTACGTGCAGCAAAAGGCGGGGCACTTGGCGCACGAGTAATGGACTCGAACGGGCAACGGAAAGGGTTTTTTCATCAGAACGGTTCGCGCGTGATCGCTTTCGTGAAAGTCTGGCCATTCACCGTGTAGGTCAGGTTGGCGCTGCCCGTACCGGTGAACTGCATCGACATCGTGCCGACGGCCTGTGTCGAGATGTTGGCAGGATTGAACGCCGTGGAAAAGTAGTCGAAGGGCGGCATCGACGTGGCATAGAGCGGACCGCTGTAGGTCGTGCCGCCGACCCAGGTGCCGCCCGGCATCACGTACCACTCCGCCTCGCCATGCGGCCCGTACGTGTAGATCACCGAGAAGAGCGTGCGGTATTGCTGGTTCACCGAAAGGCCCCAGCCGGATTCGGTGGACGTCCACCAGAGGTCGGCGTAATTCGTGATCGCCCCGTTGTCCACGACGCCGAAGTCCTGGCGCTGGATGGCCTTGGTGCCGGACACGCCGTTCACCGTGTAGGAGAGCACGGCCTGGTTCGCCGCGGAGAACGCGATCGTGGCGCTGCCCACGCGGACCTTCGTCACGCGCGAAGGATCGAACGTCCCGGTCGAAGGAGGCCCCGTCGTCGCGTAGAGATCGCCCGTGATCGACGTGGGCGACGTCCAGGTGCCGCCGGGCATCACGAACCAGGTCGCGGAGCCGTTGGAGTTGTACACGTACCAGGCGGCGAACAGGGTCGAGCTGTGCTGCGTGATGCTCATGCCCCATCCCGATTCCGACGGGTTCCACCAGAGCGCGGTGTAGTCCAGCGTGGGAACGATGGCGGTGCTGCCACCGGGCGGAGCCGCCGACCCGCCCGAGGGCGCGAGATATTTCGAAAGGCCCGCCGAGAACGCGAGGTCGAAGCGACCGAAGAAATCCGTGCCCGAGCCCGGCGTGTTGCACGAGGTCGTCCCGCCGTAGAGCTGGCCGATCACGTAGTGGCCGCTGTTCAGGAAGAGCGCAGAGCCGCTGCTGCCGGGCTCGGTGACGCCGCTGTTCCAGGTCACGCCCATGAATCCCGCGCCCGACGCCGTGGAGGAATCGCGGCAGTTGAAGGTCTCGGTGCCGGTGGACGTGCACGAGGCATAGCTCGCGATGCTGCCGAAGCTGATCTTCTGCGGTCCGCCGCGCGCGTTGTGGACATCCACGACGCTCGCTCCGATGCCCGGCATCGAGCCCACGCTCCAGCCTGCGTACATCGCGCCGCCGGGCGGCGGCGTGGAGAGTTTCAGCAGTGACGTGTCGGTGCTCGCGCTGTTGTAGAGCAGCGTCGCGCCGCCCGTGAGGTCCGTTGCCGAAGCCGACGTCGCCGTGCTGTTGCACGCGGCCGCGCGGTAGAACCAGTAGGTCTCGAGCGTCGAAGCCGCGGGCTGGTTGTCGATGCAGTGGTTGGCGCTCAGGAAATACGGGATCGAGGTCGAGCTGTCGAGGTCGGAAAGGAGCGTCCCGGTGCAGTAGTAGCTCGTGCCCGCGTCGGTGAAGAGCATTCGCGCGACGGCGTTGCTTTCGATGTTCCACGTCGCGAGGTAGCACATCACGTCGTTGTTGCAGGCGCCGGCCGGCGGCTGCCCCGCCTTCGGCGACGGCATCGCGAAGCCGCGTCCGGGGGACGTGACCAGGTGGGAGACCTGCGGTGCGGCAAGATCCAATTGCGAGGGCGTGGAGCCCGCCGGCAGCTCGATCTCCACGACCGCGGTCGCGCCCTCGATCACGGGCGACCAATACACGAGCGCGTTCTCGGTGACCGGGCCCGCCGCGAGGTTGCGGCCGATGGTTTCCTGGAGCGTCTCGGCGCTCACCTGGTTCACGGATCCCGTGCCCGGCGCATAGAAGCGAAGGAGCGTTCCCGCGGGGATCGCTTTCACGCGCAACCCGACGCGAATCGATGCGGCATCGGGCGAGGTCACGCTGAACGCGGCGGCCTTCGCACCCGAATCGAGCGCGATCCAGCGAAGGCGCGCCATCGAGGCGACCCCGTCGGAGAGCTCGGCGACATCGCGCGCGAATCCCACCTGCTGAGGAATGCCCATGCGCGCAGGGGCCGCCGCCTTTTCGAGGAGCGATTCGGGCGCGGCGGGAAGCTCGACGTTGCGAACCAGCGATTCTTCGACGCGGCGTTGCTTCGCGACCGGATGCGTTTCCGGATACGGCTGGTACTGCGGTTCGGCCTGGATCACCACGTCGCCTTCCGCCCATGCGGACTGCGCGAACGCCGCGACCACGAGGATGCATGCGATGCGCGTCACGATCCGGGCGCCTTCGCCGTAAACGCGCTCTCGGCGGCGACCTCATCGTCGCTCAACGGGCGCGAGAAGACCTTCACCTCGTCGATCATCCCGCGATAGGCGCCGTTGCGTTCGAAGCCCGTGCCGAGGCGGATCCTGCGGATGTCCGAAAATCCCGGCGCGCCATCCCACGACATCGCGCGCGCCACGAGGTGGCCATCCATGTAGAGGCGCATGCGGTCGACGAGGAAACGGTCGTACACGATCGCGAGATGCGTCCAGCGATTGACGTTCACCTGCGTCGCGCCGACGGGCGCCACGCGCACCTCGCCCACGCGGGCTTGCGGCTTGAACCGGTACGAATCCGGAGGCGGATTGCGGTCGTTCATCGAGCGGCTCGTCGACGAAAGCTCCAGGGAGAGCGAGATCTGCGTTTCTTCGGGATGGCCGCGATATTCGCGTTCAAGGTCCACCGTCGCCATCGTCTGCAGCGCGCGTCCCTTCACGTAGGGATTCACCCAGCTCTCGCGCTTCATCCAGAGCTCGAGCGTGAGCCCGTTGCGCGTGTCGAAGCCCACCGGCGCATCGATCTCGACCCAGTCGCCGCTGCCGCCGATCCAGAGCCCGTTGCCGAAGCGCCCCGGCCGCGCGATCACCTCGTCGCCGTGCTCGCGCGAAAGGTAGCCGTCGCCGGGAAATCGCTTGTCGAAGGTCACGTCGAGCGCCGGGCCCGCCATGGGCGAGGTTTTTTCCTTGTGGACCTCGATCCCGATCCACACGAGAAGGCCGATCATCGGCGCGGTGACCGCGACGATCGCCGTGTGTCCGAGCAAGGGCAGCGCCTTGCCGAAGGTATAGAGCGAACCCGCGAGGCACATGAGCGTGAAGACGCCCAGCACGCTGTAGAAGACCACGGTGCGCAGGCCCCGCTCGAAATCGTGGGGCATGTTGATCGGAACGTCGAGCGCCACGCCCTCGGGACCGACCGCCACCATCATCCACACGGCCGCCAGCGCGAGCACCGCGAGAGTCGCCGACGCGGCCGCGTTGGAATACGTGCCGCTCGGCAGGAAATCGAGGAAGCGCCCCTTCAGGGGAATGACGCCGCTCGCCATGAACGACAGCGCCACGGCGGCCACGACCCATCGCGGCGCGCGAAAGCCATCGTCGTCGCCGAAGATGGCGAAGCCGAAGAGTGCAACGCCGACCCCGACCAGGGCTCCACCGAGCACGAGGTCGCGGCGAGCGCCCGGGGTCATCGAGATTGTGCGCAAGGGGCTCTCACCCCGACATTTTACCCGGCCCGGCCCTGAAAACTAAGGGAAATTTGGGCAAGCCCCCGGGCTATTTCAGGTGCTGGCCGAAGAAGGCCAGGGTCCGCGACCAGGCAAGCTTCGCCGCCGCCTCGTCGTAGCGGGGAGTGGTGTCGTTGTGGAAGCCGTGGTTCACGTTCGGGTACATGTGCATCTCGTACTTCACGCCGTTCGCCTTGAGCGCGGCTTCCCACGCGGGCCAGCCGGCATCGATGCGATCGTCGAGGCCCGCATAGTGGATGAGCAACGGCGCCTTGATCTTCGCCGTGTCCTCGGCGGAAGGCTGTCCCCCGTAGAACGGAACGGCCGCCGCGAGATCCGGCATCTTCGTGGCGAGCATGTTGGTCATGCTGCCGCCGAAGCAGAATCCGACGGCGCCGAGCTTGCCCGTGCATTCGGGGCGGGACTTGAGGTACGGACCCGCGGCCATCATGTCGGCACTGCGCTTCTTCGCGTCGAGCGACGAGAAAAGCTTCACGGCCTTCTCCTCGTCGCCGGGATAGCCGCCGACCGAGGTGAGCGCATCGGGCGCGAAGGCCACGTAGCCCTCGACCGCGAGACGGCGCGCCACGTCCTCGATATACGGATTGAGGCCGCGGTTCTCGTGATAGACCACGATGCACGCGGCCTTCCCGTCCTTCGCGGGCCGCGCGAGGTAACCGCGCACGACGCCGTAGCCTTCCGGCGATTCGTAGCTCACGTATTCGGCCCGGATTCGCGGATCGGCCTTCGGAATCTGCTCCGCCCACGCGTAGTGCGGACGGAGGCTCTCGAGCATCCCCGCGGCCGTCACGCCGCCCGCGGCGTACTTCGCGGCACGGTCCAGGAATTCGCGGCGATTGATGAACCCGTGCTGGTACCCGTCGAAGAGGTCGAGGACCTCCTGGGGGAAATCGCTGGCCTTGAGTCTTTCCATGGGGCGATGCTACACCCTCTCGGAGGCTCCCCACACGACGCGATTCCTGCCGGCTTCCTTGGCTCGATAGAGCATCGCGTCGGCGCGCGCGAGCAGCGACGCGGCATCGTCCGATTCGAGGCATTCGGCGACGCCGAAGCTCGCCGTCACGCGAATCTCGTGACCGCTATGGGAAAGGCGCGTCGTCTCGATCGCCTGGCGCAGCCGCTCCGCGATCGCCGCGGCGCGCCCGATGTCGGTGTCGGGCAGGACGATCACGAATTCCTCGCCCCCGAAGCGCGCGACCCAGTCGAGGCGCCGGCGCATGGCGTCCTTGAAGAGGTCGGCCACGCCGCGCAGCACTGAATCGCCCGCCGCATGGCCCAGCGAATCGTTCACGTTCTTGAAATGGTCGATATCGGCCATGAGCACCGCCAGCGGGTAGCCACTGCGATGGCAGCGAAGCGTTTCCTCGGCGAGCCGCGCATCGAGATGGCGGCGGTTGAAGCAGCCGGTGAGCGCATCGGTCACGGTGAGCGCGCGGATCTCGTCGAGCGCCGCCTGCAACTGCGCCGTTCGCGATGCGACCTGGGCGTCGAGATTCGCGACGTGGGAATGGATGCCGTCCTGGAGCTTGCTGAATCCGTCGGCCACGAGGTCGATCTCGTCGCGCCAGGGCCTGGGCGGCCGGGAGAGCGACAGCGGCACCGTGAGCCGGTCCGGCGTGAGCTCGTTGGTGAAGCGCGCGAGGTGGCGCATGGGGCGCTCCACTTCGATGCGCAGCATGAGCGCGATGAGCCCGCATAGGACGAAGGCGAAGATCGCGTACCCGATCACGACCACCCCGACCTTTTGCAGGACGTGCCGGTAGAGAGTCTGCGGATTGGCGGAAATCTCGACGGTGCCGATGCTGCCGTCGCGGCCGTCGGGATAGGGAATGGCGAGCACGCGCGGCGAAGCCGCGTCGCGAAGCTGCGGGTTGCCTCCTTCGAAGCTGTGTCCGGTGCGCTCGGAAAGCCGCACGTAGGCGATCTCCGGCTGGCTCGCGATCTCCTTCAGCTGGCGGCGGATCGCTTCGGGCTCGATGTCCCAGAGCGACACGGACAGCAGCGGCACGTTGGTCTGCGCGATGTTGTGCAGCGCCCGCTCGAAGGCGGCACGCTCCTCGCGCACGGCGAACGTCGCCTGCGCCGCGGCCGCGAGGATCGCGCACGCCATGGCTGCCAGCACCGTGCGGCGCACGAGCGAGGAAGCGAGGGAGCGGAAGCGCGGGGTTCCCATGCCCGTCAGCGGAGCAGCTGCCCGAAGTCGAAGTTGTAGTGCGCGAGCTTCGGATTGAGCGCCCTGCTGTAGCGCCGGAAGCCCACGCTGTCGAAATTGCCGCCGTAGCGCTTGAGGAAGACGTCGGCGCTCGCGGCGTCGAAGCTCGTGAACATCGGCCGGTCGAGGTCGAGCCCCTCGTCCTTGAAGTCGTGCCCGTGCGCGTAAT
>DATGGI010000018.1:0-5357 GCA_035308545.1 Usitatibacter sp. | reverse complement strand
CTCGCCGTGATAGCCGCCCTCGAGCGACACGAAGCGCCGCTTGCCGCGGTCCCCGAGGTTGGCCCAGTAATGGAACGCCATCTTGAGCGCGATCTCGGCCGCCGAGGCTCCATCGGATGCGAAGAACGCGTGGCCGAGCTTTCCGGGAGCGATCGCGGACAGGCGCTCGGCGAGCTCCACCACGGGCGCGTGCGTGAATCCCGCGATCATCACGTGCTCGAGCTTGCCCACCTGGTCGCGCACCGCGGCATCGATCGCCGGATGCGCGTGTCCGAAGAGGTTCACCCACCACGAACTCACCGCATCGAGGTAGCGCTTGCCGTCGAAATCGTGGAGCCACACGCCTTCGGCGCGCGATACGGGCACGAGCGGGAAACGCTCGTGGGACTTCATCTGCGTGCAGGGGTGCCACACGGCCGCGAGGCTGCGGTCGACCATCTCGCGATTGGTCATGGCCGTATTAGACCAGAGGTCGCCTAGAGCGCGGCGATGCGATTGATCTGTTGCGCCGCGGCGCTGGTCGCTTCGGTGGCGAGGGTTTCGAGCGAATCGGGCGGCAGCGCGATCGTGCCGCCGGTGATGTAGCAAAGGGCCGTGAAGAGGGACCGGACTTCGACCGCCGCGAGCGGATCCCGGGTCTGGCCCTCGTCGATCGCGACGCCGTCGACGGTCACCACGACGCGAACGCCTTCCACGAGAAGGCCGTTCGGGCCGTTCTTTCCGTAGTACTCCTTCAGGCGCATGAGCGTGAGTCGCTCGAGCTCGCCCTTTTCGGCGTTTCCCAACAGCGGCACTGGCGCGATCCCCTCGACGAAACGATTTGAAACATTCTAGCGTCCGGGCGGAAAAATCAACCGTGAAACGCGTCACACGCCGTTTTTCGTCTGTAGCCCGGGCCTTTTCGAGTATAAGGCCGTCCTTTTCGGGCTTCCGGCATCCACCGGCCCCGAGTGCTAGCAACATGGCCCCCGCTTTTCGTGCGACAAGTCGGTGAACCTCGGCCGGAGGACATCGAATGCACCTGCTGGACCGCATCGAAACGCAGCTGGTCTCCAACCGCCTTCCGCTGGTGGCCATCACGGTGGCCGCCGTGCCCTACGCGAATACGCCGATCGTGCTCACGCTGCACTGGCACGGCTTCATCGAGAACCGGCTCGCGGACGTCGAACATGCGGAGGTCGTTTCGTACCAGGCCGTGCCGAGCTCGGCGTTGCAGCTGAACGAGCGCTGGGATCGCATCGAGCAGCTCGAGAACGAAGTGCTCGATGTCGCGTGGGAGCTGGGCTCGTGGGACCTTGCGCGCACCGAGGCGCTGCCCTTCGTGCGTGCCGGCGCGCCCGAGCAGGAATCGCTCGAATGCATGAGCGCCTTCGGCGCGGTGCCGCTCGCCATCGATGGCCAGCCGCCGGTCGTGTCGGAAGTCCCCGATGGCGAAGACCTGATCCAGGCGGCTTCGCGCGCCGGCTACCTGCAGTGGCTTTTCCGTCCCGTGCGCGGTGGCGTGTGGGCCGAAGTCTCCGAAGACGTGACGTTGCAGGTGGGCGGCTATCGCAATCCTCCCTGCCCGTACCTGGCCCTGCCGACGCGGCCCGACCGCTCGCGCCGGGCGCGAAAGGTCGTCTACCAGTTCGGACGCGCCGCTCGCCTCGCCCGCTAGCCGCGCCGCAAAATAAAGAGGTTGGCCAGCGCTTACATTTCAAGCGAATCGCTTGAAATCGCAGGGGACCGGGCCTATTATTAGCACTCGTTGCGAGTGAGTGCCAAACTCCCCGCAGCCCTAAATTCAAACCCTTCAGGAGTAGAAGCCATGAAACTGCGCCCTCTGCATGACCGCGTCATCGTCAAGCGGCTCGAGGAAGAGCGGAAGACCGCGTCGGGCATCGTGATCCCCGATACCGCCGCCGAGAAGCCCGACCAGGGAGAAGTCCTCGCCGTCGGACCCGGCAAGAAGAACGACGATGGAAAAGTCACCGCCGTCGACGTCAAGGTCGGCGACAAAGTCCTCTTCGGCAAGTATTCGGGCAGCACCGTCAAGATCGACGGCGATGAGCTGCTCGTGATGCGCGAAGAAGACATCATGGCCGTCGTGAACTGATCGCCACACACACCGAATTCAAGAGGAAATCCACATGGCAGCCAAAGACGTCAAATTCAAAGAGGCCGCGCGAGTTCGCATGATCGCCGGCGTGAACATCCTGGCCGACGCGGTCAAGGTGACACTCGGCCCCAAGGGCCGCAACGTAGTCCTCGAGCGCTCGTTCGGCGCCCCCACCGTCACCAAGGACGGCGTGTCGGTCGCGAAGGAAATCGAGCTCAAGGACAAGTTCGAGAACATGGGCGCGCAGCTCGTGAAGGAAGTCGCATCGAAGACTTCCGATGTCGCCGGTGACGGCACCACGACCGCGACCGTGCTCGCGCAGGCGATCGTCTCCGAAGGCATGAAGTTCGTCGCCGCGGGCATGAACCCGATGGACCTCAAGCGCGGCATCGACAAGGCCGTCGCGGTCTCCGTCGAAGAGCTGAAGAAGCTCTCCAAGCCCTGCAAGGACTCGAAGGAAATCGCGCAAGTCGGCTCGATCTCGGCCAACGCGGATCCGGAAATCGGCAAGACGATCGCCGAAGCGATGGACAAGGTCGGCAAGGAAGGCGTCATCACCGTGGAAGACGGCAAGGGCCTCGAGAACGAGCTCGACCTCGTCGAAGGCATGCAGTTCGACCGCGGCTACATCTCCCCGTACTTCATCAACAACCCGGACAAGCAGATCGCCGTCCTGGAAGATCCGTTCATCCTCCTGCACGACAAGAAGATCTCGAACATCCGTGACCTGCTGCCGGTGCTCGAGCAAGTCGCCAAGGCGGGCCGTCCGCTCCTCATCGTCGCCGAAGACGTCGACGGCGAAGCGCTCGCGACGCTCGTGGTGAACAACCTGCGCGGCATCCTGAAGACCACCGCCGTCAAGGCGCCGGGCTTCGGCGACCGCCGCAAGGCCATGCTCGAGGACATCGCGATCCTCACGAGCGGCACCGTGATCGCCGAAGAGCTGGGCCTCAAGCTGGAGAACGTGCAGCTGAAGGATCTCGGCAAGGCCAAGCGCGTCGAGGTGGGCAAGGAAAACACGACGATCATCGACGGCGCCGGCAAGGAAGACACGATCAAGTCCCGCGTCGAGACGATCCGCAAGCAGATCGACGAAGCCACCAGCGACTACGACAAGGAAAAGCTCCAGGAGCGCGTGGCGAAGCTGGCCGGCGGCGTGGCGGTGATCAAGGTCGGCGCCGCGACCGAAGTCGAGATGAAGGAAAAGAAAGCTCGCGTGGAAGATGCGCTGCACGCCACTCGCGCGGCGGTCGAGGAAGGCATCGTCCCGGGCGGCGGCGTGGCACTGCTGCGCACCCGTGATGCGGTGTCGAAGATCAAGGCCGACAACGAGGACCAGGCCGCGGGCGTGAAGATCATCCTGCGCGCCCTCGAGCAGCCGATGCGCGAGATCGCCCGCAACGCGGGCGACGAGCCCAGCGTCGTCATCAACAAGGTGAGCGAAGGCAAGGGCAACTTCGGCTACAACGCCCAGACGGGCGAGTACGGCGACATGGTCGCGATGGGCGTGCTGGATCCGACGAAAGTCACGCGCTACGCGCTGCAGAACGCCGCATCCGTGGCCGCGCTCATCCTCACGACCGACGCGATGGTCGCGGAGCTTCCGAAAGACGACAAGCCCCCGATGCCCGGTGGTGGTGGAATGGGCGGCATGGGCGACATGGACATGTAACTGTCCGGTTGCAAGCTACAAAAAAAGCCCCGCTTCGGCGGGGCTTTTCATTTTCCGGCCGCCTCGACGATCAGCTTTGCAACTTCATCCGGATGCGACAGCATCGCCACATGGCTCGACGGCAGCGTGATTGTCTTGGCCTTCATGGCCTTCGCGAACTGCCGCTCCAGGTCGGGTGGGATCATCCGATCGTTGGCGGCGACCACGTACCAAGTTGGCTTGTCTCTCCAGGCGGCGTTGGTGACCTTCGCGCCAAAGGCAGCGCCGTTCGTGGGCCCTTGCGTCGCCGCGAGCACATGGCGTTCGGGCAACGGGAGGTCCTGCGCGAAGTCCTCGACGATGCCCTTGGTCGTCAACTTGAGGAAGCCCGCTGAATCGGGTCGAACTTCGGCACCCCCCGGCGCTGGAGGAAACTCCTTGCCGAGATCCACGACCGCCTGGCCGCCGTCCGGGGCGAATGCCGCGATGTAGACCAGTCCGGCAACTTTCGGATCGGATCCCGCCTCGGTGATCACCGCTCCGCCGTAGGAGTGGCCGACGAGAATGACGGGCCCATCCTGGAGCGCGATCGCCCGCCGTGTCGCCGCGACATCATCGGAAAGCGAGGACAGCGGATTCTGGACCGCGACCACGTGGAGCCCCGCTTTCTCAAGCAGCGGGATGACCTTGGCCCAGCTCGAGCCGTCGGCCCAGGCTCCGTGCACCAGGACGACGTTCCTGGTCCGCGAGGCGGCGCCATCGGCGGCAATGGCGAAGGCTGAAAAGCCGAGAGCGGCAAGCAAAGCGAGCATGCGAGGGCCCATTCGATCTCCCAGGGTGAAAGCCGAATCGACCTTAAGACGCGCGCGCCCAAGCGTCTTGTATCGGCGTCCGGAATTTGTAGATTCGGACCACGGCGGTTGACGCTTCGAATCGCGGCGGCCAGACTCGCGCGATACTCGCATGGCTACCCGAGATACCGGCGCACTGTCCTCGGCGATCGGCAGGCGCTTCCACACGCCGCCGGCTCCCAGCGTCGTAGCGTTCGCTCAGTCGAGACATCCGATCACGTTCTCGCACATCGCGGCCGATGTGGCGCTGCCGGCCCCGACACTCGCGCCACCGGTGGAAGACGCCTTCGCCGTGCACGTCCACCACTCCCCACTCACCAAGGGCGGTCACCTCTGGAAAGAAGGGCACCGCAGGCCGATGCCGCCCGTGCCTATCGGCGGCGTCTTCATCTTCGACTTGCGCCGAGAGCCCGTCGCGCTGACCCTGGAGCCGTTCCAATTTTCCCGGTTTCACATCTCGCGGGATTCAATCGACGAGCTCGCCTCCGAGCAGGGCATCGCCCGGCCCGGCACCCTTCGCGAGGCAATGGCGGAGCGCGATCCGGTCCTCGCCTACCTGGCGGGAGCCTTGCTCGAGCGGATGCGGTACTTCGGGCCCGAGATTGACAGTCTCTTTGCGGACGGGGTCGCGTTGTCGTTCTTCGCTCACATCTCGCGGAGGTACGCCGGTGTGACGCAGGCGCCGATCCGCGGCGGAGCGCTCGCATCATGGCAAGCGAAGCGATTGAGCGATTGGGCGAACGAAAACCTCGATGGC
>DATGGI010000017.1:0-15531 GCA_035308545.1 Usitatibacter sp. | reverse complement strand
TCCTCGAAGCGCGAGGTTCCCTTCGCGTCCACCGTGAGCACCGTGGAGGAGCGGGTGCCGTAGTCGGCGCCCGTGATGAGGGCCATCGCGAGGCGGCGCTCCCAATCGACGCCGACACCCGTGCGCGGCAGCTGCGAGTCGTCCACGAAGGAGCGGTCGGCGAGGAGCTCGAAGAGCTGCGGAACCGGATTGTCCTCGCGCAGTGCCTCGCGCATCTTCGCGCGGCCCTTCACAACCTTGGGCCACGGCTCGTTCAACAGGTTATTCGACAGCCCGTGCACGCCGGGCTCGATCTCGCGGGCCTTGTCCTCGCGGCTCGAGTAGTACCAGAGCGTGCTCCCGTCGCCGAGGACGAGGTTGAAGCCGTTGTATTCGCCCGCGGTGGGCGCGAGGCGCGAAAGATAGTCGCTGGGCGAATCCTTGCCAAGGAGAAATTCACTTACGAGCGTGCCGCGCGAGCGTGCGCTCGTGCGCCGTTCCGAGGGATCGCGGAAATTGGTGACCGCGGCGAAGCGCCCGCCGCGCGTGATGCCCATCCACGTGCCGCCCGCTTCGAGGTCGCGGCCCGCGAGCAGGTCGGGATGGTCGGGCCACCAGTGGGCCGGCTCGGTGGGCCGGTCGCGCCATTCGTCGCGATTGGCGGCGACGGCGAGGGGAAGGTCGGACCTCGCCTTCCAGGCGAGGATGATGAGGCACATCGGGTTCGCGCCTAGCTCTTTTCGCCCTTGATCTTGGCGAGGAGGTCCGCGTAGCGGGCGTTATCGAAGGGCGTGCCCTCGGTCATCATGCGGTTCATCTCGACACGCAGCACCGCGGCGATCGCCTGCAGGGCCTGGGACTTCGAATAGCCCTCGGACATCAGCCGGTCGAGCGTGGCCTTCGTCTCCGGCGGATCCCCAGTCTCGAGCTGGTTCATCACGGTGTCGAGGAAAGCGTCAACGACGGTCTTGTCGTCCATCTGCGCCTCCGGCGGTTAGCGGGAATGGCTATTCTAGCGTGCATGTCAAAATGCGCCATGCGAATCGCGATTGCCCTCCTGCTGGTGGCCGCAGCGCCCGTGCTTGCCCACCAGCACGGCGAGCAATGGGCGCTCGCCAACGAATATCCGGCCACGAGCCTTCCCGGCGAGGGCGACGAGGCATTCGCGAAGCTCGTGGCGGACGAGACGCAGGGCGGCATCTCCGTCGTGACGATGCCCGACGGAAAGATGGGCTACAAGTCGCGCGACCAGCTGAAGGCCGTGGCGGACGGGAAGGTCGCGATGGCCGACACGTTCGGCGGCGCGATCGCCGATGCGGAGCCCGTGTTCGGCCTCGCTTCGCTGCCCTTCATCGCGCCCACCATCGCCGATGCGCGCGCGCTCTACGATGCGGCGCGTCCTTCGTACGAGGCCGCCTTCGAACGGCACAACCAGAAGCTCCTCTATGCGACGCCGTGGCCGCCCTCCGGACTCTGGACCAAGGTTCCCGCCGACACGGTCGAAGCCGTCGCGAAGCTGAGGATCCGCACCTACGACAAGACGGGGACGGATGTCTTCACCCATCTCGGGGCGAAGGCGGCCGTCGTCTCCTTCAACGATCTCGCGCCGAAGCTCGCGAGCGGCGAGATCGACGCCGTGCTTTCCTCGGGCGACGGCGGCGCGGGCCGCAAGCTCTGGGAGCACCTGCCGCGCTTCACCGAGATCAACTACGCGATCCCGCTTTCGTTCACGACCGTGAACCTCGACCGCTGGAGCGCGCTCGACGATGCGACGCGCGCCGGCATCCTGAAGGCCGCGAGTGAAGTGGAGGCGCGCCAATGGAAGGCGCTGGAAGCGCGCCTCGAGCAGAACTACGCGCGCATGCGCGCGCAGGGCATGACGATCTCCACGCAGGTCACGCCCGGGCTTCGCCAGCGCCTGCGGGAAGAAGGACGCGACGCGACGATCGAATGGGCGCAACGCGCGGGACCCGAAGCCCGCGAGATCCTGGAGCGGCGCTGATGTCGCGCTGGCAATTCTGGATCGATCGCGGCGGCACGTTCACGGACGTGGTCGCGCGCCGCCCCGACGGCTCCATCGCCACGCACAAGCTCCTCTCGGAAAATCCCGGGCGCTATCGCGATGCGGCCATCGCCGGCATTCGCGAGCTCCTCGGCGTATCGCCGGGCATGCCGATCCCGGTGGAGAAGATCGACGCGGTGAAGATGGGCACGACGGTGGCCACCAATGCGCTCCTCGAGCGCAAGGGCGAGGCCACGGTCCTCTTCATCACGCGCGGCTTCCGCGACCAACTGCGCATCGCGTACCAGAATCGCCCGCGCATCTTCGATCGCCACATCGTCTTGCCCGAGCTTCTGTACCGGCAGGTCGTCGAGGTGGACGAGCGCGTCGGCGCCCGCGGAGAGATCGTGCGGCCGCTCGACGAAGCACAGGTCGCCCGCGAGCTCGCCGCGGCACGCGCGACGGGCCTGCGCTCCATCGCCATCGTCCTCATGCACGGCTATCGCTTCCCGGCGCACGAGGCTCGCGTGGCGCAGCTCGCGGTCGCCGCGGGCTTCGAGCAAGTCTCGGTGTCGCACGTGGTGTCTCCGCTCATGAAGATCGTCTCGCGTGGGGACACGACGGTCGTCGACGCGTACCTTTCGCCGATCCTGCGCCGCTACGTGGACCAGGTCGCGGGCGAGCTGCCCGGCGCGCGCCTGATGTTCATGCAATCGAACGGCGGGCTCACCGACGCGCATCGGTTCCAGGGGAAGGACTCGATCCTCTCGGGCCCCGCGGGCGGAATCGTCGGCATGGTGCGCACGTCGGAAGCGGCGGGATTCAAGAAGGTGATCGGCTTCGACATGGGCGGAACGTCGACCGACGTGTCCCACTACGCGGGCGAGCTCGAGCGCGAGTTCGAGACGCAGGTCGCGGGCGTGAGGATGCGCGCGCCGATGATGTCGATCCACACGATCGCGGCAGGCGGCGGCTCGATCCTCTTCTTCGACGGGCAGCGCCAGCGCGTGGGGCCCGATTCCGCGGGCGCCAATCCGGGACCGGCGAGCTATCGCCGCGGCGGCCCGCTCACGGTGACCGACTGCAACGTGATGCTCGGCAAGATCCAGGCGGCCTACTTTCCGAAGGTCTTCGGTCCGGACGGAAACGAGGCGCTCGACGATTCGGTGGTGCGCGCGAAGTTCGCCGAGCTCGCCAAGGCGATCGAGAAGGACACGGGGCATGCGCAGACGCCCGAGTCCGTCGCCGAGGGATACGTGCGCATCGCCGTCGCGAACATGGCCAACGCGATCAAGTTCATCTCGGTGCAGCGGGGCCACGACGTCACCGAATACACGCTCGCCTGCTTCGGCGGCGCGGGCGGGCAGCACGCGTGCCTCGTGGCCGACGAGCTCGGCATGAAGCGCGTCTACATCCATCCGCTCGCCGGCGTGCTCTCGGCCTACGGCATGGGCCTCGCGCAGGTTCGTTCGCTTCGCGAGGAGGCCGTCGAGAAGAAGCTCGAGGACGGCGCGCTCACGGACATCGAGGAGAAGTGCGTCACGCTGGGAGAGCAGTGCGTGCACGAGCTCGCGGAGCAGGGCGCGGCCTTCGAGCGCCTGGAAAAGCGCGTGCACCTCAAGTACGACGGCACCGACACGTCGCTTTCAGTGCCGCTCGGATCCATCGCGAAGATGCGCGGCGAATTCGAAAGCCTCTACCGCCACCGCTTCAGCTTCCTCATGCCGGATCGCGCGCTGATCGCCGAGGCCGTGTCCGTCGAGGCCGTCGGCAAATCGGATGCCGGGCCGGGGCTGCTGCCCACCAGCGCGGTCACCGACTCGAAGCCGAAGGCGCTCGCCACCGTCGCCATGACCAGCGGCGGACAGCGGCACGACACGCCGGTGTACCAGCGCGACGAGCTCGCGCCGGGCGCGCGCATCGCAGGGCCCGCGATCATCGCCGAGCGCAACGCCACGACTGTCGTCGAGCCCGAGTGGGAAGCGCGCATCACGGAGCTCGGCCACCTCGTCCTCGAACGCATGGTGGAACGCAAGGCGCGTTACGCCCTGGGCACGCGGGCCGATCCGGTGATGCTGGAAGTCTTCAACAACCTCTTCATGTCGATCGCGGAGCAGATGGGCGTGCGCCTCGCGCAGACGGCGTACTCGGTGAACATCAAGGAACGCCTCGATTTCTCCTGCGCGCTCTTCGACGCCGAGGGCAATCTCATCGCCAACGCGCCGCATATGCCCGTGCACCTGGGATCGATGGGCGAGAGCATCAAGACCGTCGTGCGCAAGAACCTGGGGAAGATGAAGCCCGGCGACGTGTACGTACTGAACGATCCGTACAACGGCGGCACGCACCTGCCCGACGTGACCGTCGTGACGCCCGTTTTCGAGGATGTCGCCCCGGCGCAGGCCGGGGCCCAGTCACCAAAAATTCTTTTCTACGTGGGTTCGCGCGGCCACCACGCCGACATCGGCGGCATCACGCCGGGCTCAATGCCCCCTTTTTCGAAGACTGTCGAGGAAGAAGGCGTACTCCTCGACAACGTGAAGCTCGTCGAGGACGGCCGCATGCTCGAAGCGGAATTCCGCGAGCTCCTCGCATCGGCTAAATACCCGGCGCGCAATCCTGATCAGAACGTGGCCGACGTGCGTGCGCAGGTGGCTGCGAACGAAAAGGGCGTCCACGAGCTGAAGCGCATGGTGGCCCACTTCGGCCTCGACGTCGTGCAGGGCTACATGCGCCACGTGCAGGACAACGCCGAGGAGTGCGTGCGCCGCGTGATCGGCGTGCTGAAGGATGGCGAGTTCGCCTATCCGATGGACAACGGCGCCGTGATCAAGGTGAAGGTCTCGATCGGCGCGGACAGGCGCAGCGCCACGGTGGACTTCACGGGCACGAGCGCGCAGCTCGAGAGCAACTACAACGCGCCTTCGGCGGTCGTGTACGCCGCGGTGCTCTATGTGTTCCGCACCCTCGTGGACGACGACATCCCGCTCAACGCCGGGTGCCTGAAGCCCATCGAGATCATCATCCCCGAAGGCTCGATGCTGAATCCTCGTCCGCCCGCCGCCACGGTGGCCGGCAACGTGGAAACGTCGCAGTGCCTCACCGACGCGATCTATGGCGCGCTCGGCGTGATGGCCGCGGCCTGCGGCACGATGAACAACTTCACCTTCGGCAACGACCGCTACCAGTACTACGAGACCGTTTCCGGCGGCACGGGCGCGGGCCCGGGCTTCGACGGCACGGATACGGTGCAGGCGCACATGACCAACTCGCGCCTCACGGATCCCGAGGTGCTCGAATGGCGCTTTCCGGTGCGGATCGACAGCCACCACATCCGCCCGGGCAGCGGCGGCAAGGGAAAATGGCGCGGCGGCAACGGTGCGACAAGGCGCGTGCGCTTCCTGGAGCCCATGACGGCCGCGATCCTCGCGGGCCATCGCATCGTCCCCCCCTACGGAATGTCCGGTGGCGCGCCGGGTGACGTCGGCCGCAACTGGGTCGAGCGCTACGACGGCTCGCGCACCGAGCTCACGTACGCGGATGAGACGCAAATGGGCCGCGGCGACGTGTTCGTGATCGAAACGCCCGGCGGCGGCGGCTTCGGAAACGCGCCCGATTGACTTTTGTCGCGGAAGTGATACACACCGGAACGCGTGTGCGAAATTTCGCTTTCTAGCGATTTTGCCTGCGCGTAAAATAGGCGTCTTTTCCGCGGCGAACGCGACTCGCGTTGAAGATCGGCCCCATCACACTCAAGAACAACCTGATCGTCGCGCCCATGGCGGGCGTGACCGATCGTCCTTTCCGCTCGCTTTGCAAGAAGCTGGGCGCGGGGATGGCCGTTTCGGAGATGGTCGCGTCCAACTCGCTGCTGTGGGGCTCGGAGAAGACGATCCGGCGCGGCAACCACGAGGGTGAAGTGGAGCCGAAGGTGATCCAGATCGCCGGCGCGGACCCCGCGATGATGGCGGAGGCCGCGAAATACAACGTCGACAACGGCGCCGACATCATCGACATCAACATGGGCTGCCCCGCCAAGAAGATCTGCAACGTCTACGCGGGCTCGGCGCTGCTCCAGAACGAGCCCCTGGTCGCGCGGATCGTCGACGCGGTCGTGAAAGCGGTCGGCGTCCCGGTCACGCTCAAGATCCGCACGGGCTGGAACAAGGAAAACCGCAACGCGCTGCGCGTCGCGAAGATCGCCGAGGAGCACGGCATCCAGTCCCTCGCGATGCACGGCCGCACGCGCGCGTGCATGTACACGGGCGACGCGGAATACGACACGATCCGCGCCGTGAAGCAGTCCGTTTCGATTCCGGTCGTCGCCAACGGCGACATTTCCACGCCCGAAAAGGCGAAATTCGTCCTCGAGTACACCGGCGCCGACGCCGTCATGATCGGCCGCGCCGCCCAGGGCCGCCCGTGGATCTTCCGCGAGATCGCCCACTTCCTCGAGACGGGAACCCATTTGCCGCCGCCGGACGTCACCGAGATCCGCGAAGTCCTGGTGGGCCACCTGCACGACCTCTACGCCTTCTACGGCACCGAGCGCGGCACGCGGGTGGCGCGCAAGCACATCAGCTGGTACACGAAGGGCCTCAAGAACTCCGCAGTGTTCCGTGCCCGCATGAACACCCTCGAGAACGCCGAAACGCAGCTCGCCGCCGTGGATGAATTCTTCAGCGGGCTGCTCGCGCGCTCGGCGCGCCTCGAATACGACGAAGAGGTGGCACTTGCAGCCTAGAAAAAAATACGAAGGGAGGACCGAGGTGCGCGACAACGAGCTTTCGTCGACCGTGCGCAAGGTCATGCGCCAGTACTTCAAGGACCTCGATGGGGAAAAGGCCTCGGGCATCTACGACATGGTCGTGCTCGCGGTGGAGAAGCCCATGCTCGAGGTCGTCATGTTCCAGGCGCAGGGCAACCAGACGCGCGCGGCAGAGCTGCTGGGGCTCAACAGGAACACGCTCAGGAAGAAGCTGCAGCAACACGGGCTGGATTGATGTCACCCCGGGCGCCGCGGACGCGGCAACGGCCCGGGGCTCGATGACCGGGCCCCGGCCTTCGCCGGGGTGACAAGAACATGAAGATCACGCGCGCACTCATCTCCGTCAGCGACAAGACCGGCGTCATCGAGCTCGCCAGGGCGTTGCTCACCCATGGCGTCGAGATCATCTCCACCGGAGGCACGGCGCAGCTGCTCAAGCTGAACGGCGTGGTGGTGAAGGAGATCTCGGAATTCACCGGCTTCCCCGAGATGATGGAAGGCCGCGTGAAGACGCTGCATCCGAAGGTGCACGGCGGCATCCTCGCGCGGCGCGACAAGGCCGATCACGTGAAGTCGATGGAGGACCACGGAATCCTGCCGATCGACATGGTCGTCGTGAACCTCTATCCCTTCGCGCAGACCGTGGCCAAGCCCGGCTGCACGATGGAAGACGCCATCGAGAACATCGACATCGGCGGCCCCGCGATGGTGCGCGCGGCGGCGAAGAACCACGAGTTCGTCGCGGTGGTGACGGATCCCGCGGACTACGCCCCGATCCTCGCGAAGATGAAGGCCTCGAAGGGAAAACTCGACTTCGACGAGCGCTTCCGCCTCGCGGCCAAGGCGTTCAGCCATACCGCCGAATACGACGGCATGATCTCGAGCTGGCTCACGGCGCGCGACGCCAACGGCAGGGCACGCGAGTTCCCGGACCGCTTAAACCTGCAGCTTCGCCTCGCGCAGACGCTCCGCTACGGCGAGAACCCGCACCAGTCGGCGGCGTTCTACGTCGAGCGCGATCCGCCGCGCGGCACGCTCGCGTCGTTCAGACAGCTCCAGGGCAAGGAGCTCTCGTACAACAATATCGCCGATGCGGATGCGGCGTGGGAATGCTGCCGCACGTTCGACGTGCCCGCGTGCGTCATCATCAAGCACGCGAATCCCTGCGGCGTCGCGATCGCCGGCACGGTGCTGGAGGCGTATCGCAAGGCGTTCGTCACCGACCCCACGTCGGCCTTCGGCGGCATCCTCGCCTTCAACCGGCCCGTGGATGAAGCCACCGCCCGCGAGATCACCGAGGTCAACAGGCAATTCGTCGAGGTGCTGATCGCGCCCTCCTATGACGCCGGCGCCCTCGAGCTCTTCAAGGTGAAGCAGAACGTTCGCCTGCTCACGATCGAAGTCGCGAAGGACCTCAACCGCCTCGACATGAAGCGGGTCGGCGGCGGGCTGCTCGTGCAGACCTCGGACGACTTCGATGTCTCCGAGCTTCGCATCGTCACGAAGCGCGATCCGACCAAGGACGAGATGAACGACCTCGTCTTCGCATTCCGGGTCGCCAAGTTCGTGAAATCCAACGCGATCGTCTTCTGCAAGGGCGGCATGACGCTGGGCGTGGGCGCGGGCCAGATGAGCCGCGTCGATTCCACGCGCATCGCCTCCATCAAGGCGAAGAACGCGGGACTCTCCCTGCGCGGCTCGGCCGTGGCCTCCGACGCATTCTTCCCGTTCCGCGATGGCCTGGATGTCGTCGCGCAGGCGGGCGCGAAGGCCGTGATCCAGCCCGGCGGCAGCGTGCGCGACAAGGAAGTGATCGCCGCGGCCGACGAGCACGGCATCGCGATGGTGTTCACCGGGATGCGTCACTTCCGGCATTGAAACTCCTCGTCATCGGGTCCGGCGGCCGCGAGCATGCCATCGCATGGAAGCTCGCGAAATCCCCGAGGGTCTCGCGTGTGTACGTCGCTCCGGGCAACGCGGGCACCGCCCGCGAAGACGGCCTCTTCAACGTCGAGCTCACGGCGTTCCCCGATCTCGTCAAGTTCGCGAAGGACGAAGGCATCCACGCGACTGTCGTGGGCCCCGAGGGGCCGCTCGCCGCGGGAATCGTCGATGCGTTCCGTGACGCGGGCCTCCGCGTCTTCGGTCCGACGAAAGCCGCGGCGCAGCTCGAATCTTCGAAGGATTTCGCCAAGCGCTTCATGACGCGGCACGGCATTCCGACGGCGCGCTCCGGGACGTTCACCGATGCGAAAGCCGCCCACGCCTATATCGACCAGCACGGCGCGCCGATCGTGATCAAGGCCGATGGACTCGCCGCGGGCAAGGGCGTGGTGGTCGCGGCGAATGCGAAGGAGGCCCACGACGCCATCGACATGATGCTCGCGGGCAACAAGCTGGGTGATGCGGGCCATCGCGTCGTGATCGAGGAGTTCATGGCGGGCGAGGAGGCGAGCTTCATCGTCATGGTCGACGGCAGGAACGTGCTGGCGCTCGCCTCGAGCCAGGACCACAAGCGCGTCTTCGACGGCGACAAGGGGCCGAACACCGGCGGCATGGGCGCGTATTCGCCCGCGCCCGTGGTGACGCCCGAAGTCCACGCGCGGGCGATGCGCGAGATCATCGATCCGACCGTGAAGGGCATGGCCGCCGACGGAATTCCGTACACCGGCTTTCTCTATGCGGGCCTCATGATCGACGAGGGTGGCGCGCCGCGCGTCGTCGAATTCAATTGCCGCATGGGAGACCCCGAGACGCAGCCGATCTTCCTGCGCATGAAGAGCGACTTCTTCGAGATCATCGAGCACGCCATCGATGGAACCCTCGACCGCATCGAGGCCCTCTGGGACCGGCGCGCGGCGCTCGGCGTGGTGCTCGCCGCTGCCGGCTATCCGGAATCCCCACGCAAGGGCGACGAGATCACGGGGCTTCCGAAGGACGAAGAGGATTTCCACGTCTTCCACGCGGGCACGGCGCTGAAGGACGGCAAGGTCGTAACGAGCGGCGGCCGGGTGCTCTGCGTCACGGCGCTCGGCGACAAGGTGAAGATCGCCGCGGAGCGCGCCTATGCGGTGGCGAGGGACATCCGCTTCGACGGGATGCAATACCGCAAGGACATCGGCTACCGGGCCTTCAACCGGCGATGAAGGTCACGCCCGTCCGCGATTACCTCCTCGGGCTCCAGGCGTCCATCGTCGCCGCCCTCGAGAAGCTCGACGGCGGCCGCTTCGGCAAGGACGACTGGAAACGCCCTGGAGGCGGGGGCGGCACGAGTCGCATCCTCGAGGGCGGCAAGCTCTTCGAGCGCGCCGGCGTCGGATTTTCACACGTCGAGGGCGACAAGCTTCCGCCCTCGGCAAGCGCGCACCGTCCGGAGATCGCGGGCCGCGCGTGGGGCGCGATGGGCGTGTCGCTCGTGCTGCATCCCCGCAATCCCTACGTGCCCACGGTCCACATGAACGTCCGCTTCTTCCGCGCGAAGGCGCCGGAAGGCCAGGGCGATGACGCCTGGTGGTTCGGCGGCGGCATGGACCTGACGCCCTACTATCCGTTCGAGGAGGATTGCGTCCATTTCCACAGGACGAGCCGTGACGCGCTGGCGAAATTTCCCGGCCTTCATGAAAGATTCAAGAAGGCGTGCGACGACTATTTCTACCTCAAGCATCGCGGGGAGCCGCGCGGCATCGGCGGAACGTTCTTCGACGATTTCGCCGAAGGCGGCTTCGACCGCGCCTTCGCGGTGATGCAGTCCGTGGGGGATGCGTTCCTGCCGGCGTACCTGCCGATCGCCGAACGGCGAAACCGGATGAAGTACGGCGAGCGGGAGAGGAATTTCCAGGCGTACCGCCGCGGGCGCTACGTGGAATTCAACCTCGTGTGGGACCGCGGCACGCTCTTCGGGCTGCAATCGGGTGGCCGCGCGGAGTCGATCCTCATGTCGCTGCCGCCCGTGGTGACGTGGAGCTACGACTGGCGACCGGCGAAAGGGTCGCCTGAAGCGAAGCTCTACGAGTTGCTTGCGCCGCGCGATTGGGCCAATCTCGACCCATGATCCACTTCGAGAACCGCCACGAGAAGCTCGCGAGCCCCGAGGTCTATCGCAGGCGCCTCGTGCGCTCGGGCTCGTTCGGCCTCCTCATGGTGGTGGTGTCGCTCTTCGTCGGCATGGCCGGCTACAGCTGCTTCGAGCACCTGGGATTCGTCGACGCATTCGAGAACGCCGCGATGATCCTCTCGGGCATGGGACCCCTCTGGGATCCCAAGTCCACGGGCGGCAAGCTCTTCGCCGGCGTCTACGCGCTCTACTCGGGCTTCGCGGTGCTGGTGATCGCGGCGATCATGTTCGGGCCCGTGGTGCACCGGATCATGCACCGCTTCCACATCGAGGAGCGGGAAGCGCAGGAGAAGAAGAAAAAAAGCTAGGGCGCCACGCCCTCCAGCAGCAGCAGGCGGCTGTTGCTGTTGGCGATGCGAAGCGCCTTGGGCTTCTCGTATTCCGGCGAGTCGTACCACTTGCGCGCGGCCTCGACCGTGGGGAACTCGATGATCACGCGACGCCGCTGCGGCCAATCGCCCTCGAGCGGCGAGTTCTTTCCGCCTCGCGAAAGGAACTTGCCGCCGAATTTCTCGATCGTCGCCGGCACCATCGTCGAATAATCCTTGTAGCCCTCGGGATTGGTGATCTCGACCTCGGCCAGGATGTAGCCTCGCATTCGTCTCTCCTCGGAAGAATGGCTAGAGCTTATCGTAAGCCTCGCGGACCGGCTCGGCGCCGTGGATCTTCTCGAGCCGGCGCACGATGAAGTGCCCGCGCGCCATGTCCTGGTAGTGGCCGATGAAAAGCGTGTTGATGAGCGCGCCGCCCGCGGCGCCGATCACCGGCACGAGCTGCGCCGCGGTCTTCTCGGAGACCACGATGCCGAATCGCGCCGTGATGAGCGTGATGAGCCGCACCAGCGGAGGACCACCGCCCTTCGCGAGGCCCTTCTGCGCGATGTGCTTCGCGGCTTCGGAGACCGCGCCCGCCAGCGCCGCGCGCGCGGCGAAGTAACCCGATTCCGCCGCGTCGTCGCGCCGGTCCTTGGGACTTCCCAGCGCGAAGACCATGAGGCACGCGAGCTTGGTGTCGAGATACTGCGGGTTCTCGCCTTCGCTCGCGGCGATGTCGGCGATTGAACGAAGGATGAGGCCCGTGGAGATCGGAAGCTCCACGCCCAGCGCGGCGAGGCCGAACGCGCCCCCGATCGCGCCGGAAGTGGCGACGGCCACCTTGTGCATCCTGTCCGACGAGTGCCCGCCGGTCGCCTGCCCCAGCGAACGGACCGCGACGGAGAGCGCAGTCATCAGCGCCTTCTCGGTGGCGGCGTGGATCGCCTTTTGCGCGCGCGCGGGCAACATCTCGAGCCCCCTCTCGACAGGCGCGCCGGCGATCGATGAAAGGCGCATCGCGAGGCCCGGCGTTTCGAGCAGGCGCTTCGCCCGGCCCAGGTCTTCGAGCTCCGCTTTCGAGAACGTCATCGGCTAGTAGGTGTAGGTGAGCGTGAGCCAGGTCTTGCGGATCGCCGGATTCGCGGTTCCGGAGCCCGGATCGTATCGAGCGTACTGCAACCGCAGGTCCAGCCCTTCCATCATGGACCACGTGAGGCCTGCGTCGTTCTCGCTCCCGAAGCCGAGGCCGCCGAAGTCGGAACGGAACCGGTGCGCTTCGCCGTAGAACGTGAGCGGTTCGATAATCGCCCAGCGGAACGTGAGCCACTGGTCGCGCAATCCCTGGCGGGGCGTGTTGAAGAAGCTGAGCGTCCAGCCGTTGTAGCGGTAGAAATCCGTGAGCGGCATCTCGACGCCGAACTGTCCGCCGTTGCTGCCCTTCACCTCGTAGTCGTAGCGCGCGGTCCAGCGCTGCGTCGAGAGTCCCGCTCCCAGCCGCCAGTAATTCGCGTCGATGCGCGAGTCCCCGCCGGCGTAGGGACGCTGCTGGGCGTACTCGGCGATGTAGGGGACGTCGATGCCCTCGTAGTGTCCCGCGCCCTCGGCCTTGGCCCCGGTCACGCGATAGGAGTTGTCCTGGAACCCGATGAACGCGCCGTTGGCGGCCTGGTCGTGCAGGACCGCGTATGCCGCGATCGAATGCCCCTCGAGGGGATTCCATGCGGCCCGCAGCGTCGTGAGGCGCAAGTCGCTGGTGTCGCCGGAGGTGTTGCGTACCTTCGTGTAGTAGCCCGCCTCGAGTCCGATGCGCTCCAATCCATCGTACGAGAGCGACGCGCCCTCGAAGAGCTGCGGGATCTGGCGGAAGTCGTTGTCGCTCACCCAGCGCTGGTTGTCGAAGCGCACGACCTGGCGGCCGAGCTTCATCCGGAAACCCGATTCGTTCGAGTATTCGGCGTAAGCCTCGTTCATGCCGGTGTAACGCGGATCGGGCAGCAGCGGGTAGGGCGAGGTTCCGATGTTCGACGGATCGTCGTTGAAGTTGTCGGAGCCGAAGTGCGAGGCGTTCATCACTTCCACGCGAAATCGCACGCCGTAGTACGGGGCCGTGACCCAGCCCACCACGGTGCGCATGGTCCCGCCCTCCGCCTTGTCGGCGGAGCTGCTCTCGTCGAGCCAGTTGTAGCGCGGGCGCAGCTCCACGACCGGGCGGCCGTTCGCGATCGCGGAAAGGAAGCCGGCATCCGCGGGCGACTCCTGCTGGGAGTAACAGGATGTTGCCGCGAAGCCGAGCACCGCGAGGACAAGGGTCTTGGGCGCGACTAGAATAGGGCGTCTCCCTCAACGGATTCGCCGAAGTCTCCGCCAGCTTGCAGACGATGTCCAGACTCGCCGCCGCGCTCGTCGTGCTATCGACGACGTTCCTTGGCGCGGCGTTCGCCGCGACGCTCGAGGTGGACGTGCGCGATCCCGCCGGGAAGCCCGTCGCCGATACCGCGGTCTTCGCCACGCCCGCATCGGGCGGCACGGAGGCGAGGCCGGGGAAGGTGGTCGAGATTCAACAGATCGATCGCGAGTTCGTCCCGTATCTCAGCGTGATACAGACCGGCACCACGGCGACGTTCCCCAACCGCGACCCGATCCTGCACCACGTGTACTCGTTCTCGCCGGCCAAGTCCTTCGAGATCAAGCTCTACACGGGGCGCAGTCCCAGCGCGGTCACGTTCGACAAGCCGGGCGTGGTGACGCTAGGCTGCAACATCCACGACTGGATGATCGGCTACGTGCTCGTCGTATCGACGCCCCACTTCGCCAAGACCGATGCCTCGGGCACGGTGCAGCTGCGCGACCTGCCCGCGGGAACCTACGAGGTCCAGGCCTGGCACCCGCGGCTGCGCGAGCCGCTCGCGCCCGTGAACGTGTCCGTGGATGCCGCGGCGGTTCGCTCCGTGGGCTTCACTGTCGATGCGCTTCCGCGCAAGGCGAAGTACAAGCCGCCGCTCGACCGGTTGAAGTACTGATGGCCAACCAGGAAGAGGGCGGCGCGCACCTGCGGCTGAACAATCTCGGCACGCGCATCGTGCTGTTCTTCGTCGCGCTGCTGGTGCTCGTGCAGGGTCTCGGGGCCTTCCTCGTGATCCAGGCGAATTCCCAGATCGCGCGCCAGACGATGGACCAGGAGCTCGAGCAGGGCGAGCGCGTCTTCAAGCAGCTCCTCGTGCAGAACCAGGCGCGCCTCGAGCAGGGCGCGGGCATCCTCTCGGCCGACTTCGCATTCCGGCAGGCGATCGCGACCAACGAGACGGGCACGATCCTCTCGGTGCTGCGCAACCACGGCGCGCGCGTGGGCGCGAACGTGATGACGCTCGCGTCGCTCGACAACGTGATCCGCGCCGATACGCTCGACGCCGACCGGATCGGCAAGCCCTTCGCGGCGCCGGACCTGATCCGGATCGCGGCGGTCGAGGGACGCGCCTCGTCGATCGTGATCCGCGAGGGCAAGCTCTACCAGCTGGTCGTGGTTCCGGTCCTCGCGCCGGAGCCGATCGCGTGGGTCGGCCTCGCGTTCGAGGTGGACGACGCCGTGGCGAAGGACCTGCACCAGCTGACCGGGCTCGAGGTGACGTTTGCGAGCCGGGTCGAAGGCCCGTGGCACCTGCACGCATCCACGCTCGCGCCGGAGCTGCGCCTGAGCCTCGAGAGCGCCCTCGCGGGCGAAGAGGGCGTCACGGCCAACCTCGTGGAAGTGAGCGGCGAGCAATACGAGACGCGCGTCGTCCCGCTCGAGACGCGGCCCGACAAGCGCGTGGTCGCGATCCTGCAGAAGCAGCTGCAGGTGGGGCTCGCGCCCTTCCGCCGCATCAGCGCGTCGTTCTTCTGGCTCACGCTCGCGGGCCTCATCCTCCTCGTCGCCGGCAGCCTCATCATCGCGGGCGGCATCACGCGTCCCGTGCACCGCCTCGCCGAGGCCGCGCGGCGCGTCCAGCAGGGCGACTACACGCGCCACGTGGACGTCGAGAATCGCGACGAGATCGGCCAGCTCGCGGTGAGCTTCAACCACATGCTCGACGGCATCGTGAGCCGCGAGAAGGAGATCCTGCGGCTCGCGTACGAGGATGGGCTCACGGGGCTGCCCAACCGCGCGATGTTCTACGAGCAGCTCGAGCAGGCGGCGCGCCTCGCCAAGCGCGGCGGCCACTCGGTGAGCGTGATGCTGCTCGACATGGACCGGTTCAAGGCGATCAACGACACGCTCGGCCACACGGTGGGCGACCAGGCGTTGCGCGAAGTGGGCGCGCGCGTGCGCAAGGCGCTTCGCGAGTCGGACGTGGTCGCGCGCCTGGGCGGCGACGAA
>DATGGI010000016.1:0-3100 GCA_035308545.1 Usitatibacter sp. | reverse complement strand
CTCGAGTAGCGGCCGCGCTCGCGCGCGAGCTCCGTCGAGGCCCAGTAGGCGTAGTAGCACACCGCTTCCATGGAACGATCGGCGAACTCCATCGCCGCGTCGCTCGCGTACGGGATGCGAAGCTCATGCAGCGCGTCCTGGAAGCCCATGATGCCGAGGCCCACCGGGCGGTGACGCTTGTTGGAATCGTGCGCCTTGCGGACTGCGTAGTAGTTGATGTCGATCACGTTGTCGAGCATGCGCATCGCCGTCGAGATCGTCTTCTTCAGCTTCACGTGGTCGAGCTTGCCGTTGTTGATGTGCGCGAGCAGGTTCACGCTGCCCAGGTTGCACACCGCGATCTCTTCGGCGTTCGTGTTGAGCGTGATCTCGGTGCAGAGGTTGGAGCTGTGCACCACGCCCACGTGCTGCTGCGGGCTGCGGATGTTCGAGGCGTCCTTGAACGTGATCCACGGATGGCCCGTCTCGAAGAGCATCGAGAGCATCTTGCGCCACAGGGTCTGCGCAGCGACCTTCTTGTGCAGCTTCACTTCGCCGCGCGCGGCCTTCTTCTCGTAGATCGTGTAGGCCTCTTCGAACTCCTTGCCGAATTTGTCGTGGAGATCCGGCACGTCGGAGGGCGAGAAGAGCGTCCACTCGCCGCCTTCCATCACACGCTTCATGAACAGATCCGGAATCCAGTTCGCGGTGTTCATGTCGTGCGTGCGGCGGCGGTCGTCGCCGGTGTTCTTGCGAAGCTCGAGGAACTCCTCGATGTCGAGGTGCCACGTCTCGAGGTAGCAGCACACGGCGCCCTTGCGCTTGCCGCCCTGGTTCACAGCGACCGCGGTATCGCTCACCACCTTGAGGAACGGGACCACGCCCTGCGATTTGCCGTTGGTGCCCTTGATGTACGAGCCCAGCGCGCGCACCGGCGTCCAGTCGTTGCCCAGGCCGCCCGCGAACTTCGAGAGCAGCGCGTTTTCCTTGATCGCCTCGTAGATGCCGTCGAGGTCGTCGGCCACCGTCGTGAGGTAGCACGACGAAAGCTGCGAGCGCTGCGTGCCGGAATTGAAGAGCGTCGGCGTGGACGACATGAAGTCGAACGTCGAGAGGACGTTGTAGAACTCGATCGCGCGGTCTTCGCGGTTGATCTCGTTCAGCGCGAGTCCCATCGCCACGCGCATGTAGAACGCCTGCGGCAGCTCGATGCGATGGTCGCGGATGTGCAGGAAGTAGCGGTCGTAGAGCGTCTGCAGCCCGAGGTAATTGAACTGGAGGTCGCGCTGGGGCTTCAACGCCGCGCCGAGGCGCTTGAGGTCGTACGAATTGAGGCGCTCGTCGAGGAGCTGCGCCTTCACGCCCTGGCTGATGAAGGTCGGGAAGTATTCGGCGTAGCGCGTGCTCATCTCGGCCTGCGTCACTTCCTCGCCGAGGACTTCGCGGCGGATCGTGTGCAGCAGCAGGCGCGCGGTGACGTAGGTGTAGTCGGGATCCTGCTCGATCAGCATGCGCGCGGCGAGGATCGCGCACTTGTGCACTTCCTCGATGGGAACGCCGTCGTAGAGGTCGCGGAGCGTCGCATCCAGAATCTTCTTCGGGTCGACGTCGGCGCCGTCGTGCAGGTGCTCGCACGCGGAGGTGATGAGTCCTTCGAGCCTGTCGGTATCCAGCGGCTCCTTGGCGCCGCCGACCATTACGTACAGGCGCGGCTTTACCGATTCGACCGCTTCCTGGATGCGCTTGGCGCGCTCACGGGCGCGCTCGTCACGATAGAGAACGTACGAACGAGCCACTTGATGTTCGCCCGCGCGCATCATCGCGAGCTCGACCTGGTCCTGCACGTCCTCGATGTGGAACGTGCCGCCGGCCGGATGGCGGCGCATGAGCGAATTCACGACGGATTGCGTGAGGGCCTGCACCTTGTCGCGGATGCCGGCCGATGCGGCAGCGGTGTTGCCCGACACGGCGAGGAACGCTTTCGTCATCGCCACCGCGATCTTGTCCGGCTCGAAGCCGACGACCGCGCCATTGCGACGGATGATCTTGTAGTCCGCGTATCTCTCCGGCGGCGTAGTGATGCTTTCCTCACCGAGGATCTGCTGCGTGGTGACGGGGGCCGCGGGGTTGATTTCGGACGACAAGCGCATGGATCTCTCCTGGTGGTTCTGTTCTATTCCGTAACCGGCGGAATCAATGTGGAAAACCGCGGTTTTTCCCGGGCCTTGCCCACAACTTGTTCAATGCTTCATCCACAACATATTGTGTGAATTCAGCGTCATGGCCACAAAGTCTAGTAAAGCGCCAATGGCAAAGCAAGGCCTTTTTCAGGTCTTTTTTCGCAAATGGATTCAGGGGCTTACGGAGGGGACTTGCTGAAGAATCGAGCAGTGACTGTCACATGACAGACGCCCGAAAACGGTCCCACTCGAACCAGGGGCCGGGATCGGTCTTCCGTCCGGGTGCGATGTCGCTGTGTCCTGCAAGATCGAGAATTCCATAGCGCTTGAAGAGCGAGCGCGTGAGTTCCGTGAGCGTCGCGTACTGCGTTTCCGAGAAAGGAACGTCGTCGCTGCCCTCGAGCTCGATGCCGATCGAGAAGTCGTTGCAGCGCTCGCGTCCCTTCCACGACGAGACGCCCGCATGCCACGCGCGCTTGTCGCACGGCACGTACTGGACCAGCACTCCGTCGCGCCGTATTAAATAGTGTGAGGAAACGCGCACCCCCTCCAGGCTCGCGAAGTACGGATGCGCCTTCGTATCCAGCGTGCCCATGAAGAGATCGTCGATCCACTCGCCGCCATACTCGCCCGGCGGCAGCGAGATGTTGTGGATCACGATGAGCGAGATCTTCTCGCCCGCGGGACGATCGTCGAAGTGGGGGGAATGGCGATGGATCATGTCATTGTCATCCCGGCGAAGGCCGGGATCCAAGATTGGGCCCCGGCCTTCGCCGGGGTGACAAGAATTTCAATCGATCCCCAACCGATCGAGTCGATACCGCAGCGACCGGAACGTGATCCCCAGCAGCTTGGCTGCCGCCGTCTTGTTGAATCGCGTGGCTTCCAGGGCTTTCACGATGGCCTCGCGCTCGACATGGTCGAGGAAGTCGTGGAGCGGC
>DATGGI010000015.1:0-37949 GCA_035308545.1 Usitatibacter sp. | reverse complement strand
GATCCAGGCCACGAACGCCAGCAGGGCGATCGCGAAGGCCGCAAGTGCGAGCCGGGGTGGCCCGGGTGAACGGATGGCCGCGAGCGAGGAAAAGGCGGCGACACACGTGAGGGACCCCGCGATCGCGATGGATATCCCGGGCCAATGGAGAAAGTATCGCGCCATCGTCGCCGGACCCGTGAAGGCGTAGGCGGCCAATATCGCGGGGGCGTTCACGATGTTCGCGATCGACACCTGGCCTTCGACGTAGCGGCTCGCGCTCGCCCAGTCGGGAAATCCACTCTCGCATTGACCGACGACGTACGGCGCGAACGGCAACGCGAAACCCGCGCATAGGGCGGCAAGGGCGCCGGCGCTGCCACCCCCATGCGCCCGCAGCGTCCACAGAGGTGCAACTGCCAGGATGAAGATAGGAATCGATGTGGGATGCACGTGAACCGCGAGGCCCATCGCCAGCCCGAGCGCTCCGAAGCCCATCGGCCCCATCGGATGTGCGTGACCGCGAAGGCACAGTGCGAGCACTCCGAGGGTCGCCGCGGCCACGGCGTTCGGATTCAGGAACACGAGAGGCTCGATCGTGCTCCACCCCGGGATGAACATCGCGACCGCCCAGAGAACCCCGAAATCGCGATCCAGCATCACGCGTCCGCAGTGATAGGCGAGCAGGAATTTCGTCGAGCAAAGGAAGCCGATGAAGATCGCGACGCAGAGCCAGCTCGACGAGAACCAGAGCGGCAGCGCGACGAGGTAGAACCAGAAAGGCCCAAGATGAAGCGCCCCGCCGAGGAACGGACCTTCCAACGGATACGAGATGCCATGGCGGATCTGGTAAGCGTGCCAGAGCTCGTCGGCCGAATCGGTGTTGGGCGCGCTCCACGCGTATCCCGCGGTGTACGCGACCATGAGGGCCAGCACGATCGCCAGCGCCATCCATCGCGGAAACATGGAGTCCTTCAAAACGGCCCGATCGCGGCGATCGATTCGACCAACGCCGCGCGTTCGCTTTCTCCGAGCGGCGCAAACCATTTCACGATGAGCTTGTCGTGTTTCGTGAGCTCATACCCGGCGCGCAGGTCCGCCGCGAGCGCCTTCGCGTCGCCCACGAATCCGAACCACGCCTTGCAGTCGTTCAACTTCCGCGCCGCCGCCTCCATCATCATCTGCGCGAGGCCGCCGCGGCCGGAGATCTCCTTCCAGTCGGGCTTCGGCAGGCGGCGATAGAAATTTCCGCGCACGCACATGCCGCCTTCGAGGTACACGTCGCGGTAGCGGATCCAGTTGCAGAAGCCCACGGTTTCCTCCTCGCCATCGGGCCAGCGATAGACCGCGACCCACTGGTGCCAGTTCTCGGGCGGGGTCGGGATCGAAAGGCCGCTGTCGTCGCGCGGTACCGGGAAGTCCTGGTTGAAGCAATCGCGGAAGAGGTTCCCCGCGAGCGCGGCCGCATCCGGAACTTCGTGGATGCGCAGCCGGTCACTGAGGGTATCCATGCCGCCATTCTAGCGGCGCTATAATTTCGGGTTCCCGGAGGTGAATGCCATGAACGCAGTCGTCAAGGACCGCGCAGCGGTCCCCGCCCTGAAGGATCCCAAGCTCTTCCGCGACAATGCCTACGTCGACGGCGCCTGGGTCGAAGCCGACGCCCACGCCCGCTTCGAGGTGCGCAATCCCGCCGATGGAAGCCTGATCGCGACCGTGCCCAACATGGGTGTTGCCGAGACTCGCCGGGCGATCGCCGCGGCGGAAGCGGCACTGCCCGCGTGGCGCGCGCTCACGGCCAAGGAGCGCTCGAAGATCGTGCGCAAGTGGTACGACCTCATCGTCGCCAACGCCGACGATCTCGCGCTGCTCCTCACGACGGAGCAGGGAAAGCCGCTCGCCGAGGCCAAGGGCGAGATCCTGTACGGCGCATCTTTCGTCGAATGGTTCGCCGAGGAGGCCAAGCGCGTCTACGGCGACGTGATTCCTTCCCCGACCAACGACCGCCGCCTCATCGTGATCAAGCAGCCCATCGGCGTCGTGGCCGCCATCACGCCGTGGAATTTCCCCAACGCGATGATCACGCGCAAGGTGGCGCCCGGCCTCGCGGTCGGATGCACCATCGTTCTGAAGCCCGCGGAGCAGACGCCGCTTTCGGCGCTCGCGCTCGCGGAGCTCGCCGAGCGCGCGGGCTTCCCCAAGGGCGTGCTCAACATCGTGACGGGCGATCCGGCGCCCATCGGCCAGGAGCTTTGCGCGAGCCCCACGGTTCGCAAGCTCACGTTCACCGGATCGACCGAGGTGGGCCGCATCCTCATGCGCCAGAGCGCCGACACCATCAAGAAGCTCTCGCTCGAGCTGGGCGGCAACGCGCCCTTCATCGTGTTCGATGACGCCGATCTCGACGCGGCCGCCGATGGCGCGCTCGCCTCGAAATACCGCAACGCCGGCCAGACGTGCGTGTGCGCGAACCGCATCTACGTGCAGGACTCGGTGTACGACGCCTTCGCCGCGAAACTCGGCGAGAAGGTGAAGAAGTTCAAGGTGGGCCGCGGCACGGACGAGGGCGTGAACATCGGTCCGCTCATCGACAGCCAGGGCCTCGCGAAGGTCGAGGACCACGTGGCCGATGCGGTGGGCAAGGGCGCGAAGGTCGTGATGGGCGGCAAGCGCCACGCGCTGGGCGGACTCTTCTACGAGCCGACGCTGCTCACGGAGGTCACGCCCGAGATGAAGGTCTCGCGCGAGGAGACGTTCGGCCCCGTGGCGCCGCTCTATCGCTTCAAGAAGGACGAGGACGCGGTGAAGCTCGCCAACAACACCGAGTTCGGCCTCGCCGCGTATTTCTATTCGCGCGACGTGGGCCGCGTCTTCCGCATCGCCGAAGCGATCGAGACGGGCATGGTCGGCATCAACGTCGGCATCCTCGCCAACGAGGTCGCGCCCTTCGGCGGCGTGAAGCAGTCGGGCCTGGGCCGCGAAGGCTCCAAGTACGGCATCGACGACTTCCTCGAGATCAAGTACCTGGCGATCGGCGGGATCCAGTAACCAAGGCGGTAACCACAGATGAACACAGATGAATACAGATAGCTTGTGGTACTTGAATAGATCATGGCCATGGGCGCGACGCTCTGGAGGGCCGAGGCCCATCTGTGTTCATCTGTGTTCATCTGTGGTTCCAAGTCTTTTACTTGCATCACTTCTCGTCGCCAGCACGTTCGCGCTAGCGCAGGTCCGCCCCTCGCAACCGGAGCCGGCGAGCGGGTGGAACCCGAAGCAGCTCTCGCACGCGAAGCACTACATGGTCGCGGCGGCGAATCCGCTCGCGGTGGATGCGGGCGTGCGCATGCTGGAGCAGGGCGGCAACGCGATCGACGCGATGGTCGCGACGCAGCTCGTGCTGAACCTGGTCGAACCAAGCTCTTCAGGGATCGGCGGCGGCGCATTCCTGCTCTACTACGACGCGAAGGCGAAGGCGATCCGCGCGATCGACGGTCGCGAGACGGCTCCGGCCGCTGCGACGCCGAACCTCTTCATGGGCGCGGACGGCAAGCCCATGCCGTTCCTCGCCGCGCGGGTCGGCGGCCGTTCCGTCGGCGTGCCGGGCACGCCGCGCCTGCTCGAGATCGCGCACCTGCGCTTCGGCAAGCTTCCGTGGAAGAAAGTCTTCGAGCCCGCCATCGAGGTCGCCGAGAAGGGCTTTCCGGTCACGCCGCGCTTCTACAAATTGATCGGCGAAGACAAGGGCCTCGCCGACGAACCCGCGGCGCGCGCGTACTTCTTCGACGAGCAGGGGCAACCGAAAGCCGTCGGCACGATCATTCGCAATCCCGAATTCGCCGCCACGCTGCGCAAGATCGCCGATGGCGGCGCGGATGCGTACTACACGGGCGACATCGCGAGCGACATCGTGGCCGCGGTGCATGCGCACCGGAATCCGGGCACGCTCGAGCTCCAGGACCTCGCCGGCTACAAGGTGCGTGAGGTCGAAGCGGTCTGCGGCATCTATCGCGCGTACAAGCTCTGCGGCATGCCGCCGTCGTCCTCGGGCGGAATCGCGGTGCTGCAGATCCTCGGCGAGCTGTCGCGCTTCGACATGCAGTCGATCCGGCCGAACTCCTCGCAGGCGGTCCACGTGGTCTCCGAGGCCGAGCGCCTCGCGTTCGCGGACCGCAACAAGTACGTGGCCGACGATCGCTTCGTGGACGTCCCCGTGGCGGGCCTTCTCGACTCCGCGTATCTTCGCGATCGCTCGATGCTGATCCAGCCGGAGAAATCCATGGGCAAGGCCGAGGCGGGGCATCCGGCGGGCGTGAAGGTCGCCTACGACGACGATCCCGTCGACGAGATACCCGGCACCACGCAGATCGCGATCATCGACGGCGAGGGCAATGCGGTGTCGATGACCACGACGATCGAATCGTTCTTCGGCAGCCGGATCATGGTCCACGGGTTCCTGCTCAACAACGAGCTCACGGATTTCAATTTCCAGCCGGTGGAAGACGGTGTGGGCGTGGCCAACAGCGTCGCTCCCGGCAAGCGGCCGCGCAGCTCCATGGCGCCCTTCCTCGTGTTCGACGGCAAGACCGGCAAGCTCGACATGGCGATCGGAAGCCCCGGCGGCAGCCTCATCATCGGCTACGTCGCCAAGGCGCTCGTCGGGATCATCGACTGGAAGCTCGACGTGCAGAAGGCGATCGACCTGCCCAACTTCGGAAGCCGCAACGGCCCGACGGAGATCGAGAAGGGCACGCAGCTCGAGGCCATCGAGCCGGCGCTGAAGGCGATGGGGCACGACGTGCGCGCCATCGACATGACGAGCGGGATCCAGGGCATCCGCGTCGTCGCAGGGGGCCTCGAAGGCGGAGCCGATCCGCGGCGCGAGGGCGTGGCGCGCGGGCACTGATTTTCGAAGTCGTATCAATCCAAAAAAGGAGAAGCAATTTGAAGAAGGCAATGATCGCGGCGCTCGTCGCCGTTTGCGCGGCGGGTATCGCGTTCGCGGAGGAAGCGAAGAAGGACGACAAGGCCGGATGCGTCGCGGCGCCGAAGGAGCTGGTGGTGAAGGACACCAAGGTCGGGCCGGGCGCGGAAGTCGTCTTCCGCACTCCGATCCTCGTCTCCTACACGGGCTGGCTCTACGATCCCTGCAAGCCGGACCACAAGGGCGAGATGTTCGACACGTCCGCCGGGCGCGCGACGCCCTTCGGCTTCATCGTCGGCGCGGGCCGCGTGATCAAGGGATGGGATGAAGGCCTCATCGGGATGCACGAGGACGGCCAGCGCACGCTCGTGATCCCGCCGGACAAGGCCTATGGCGAGAAGGGCACGCCCAACGGCAAGATCCCGCCCAACTCGACGCTGGTCTTCGACGTCACCCTGCTCAAGGTGCTGAACAGCACGCCGACGAAAGCTCCCGCCCCCGCACCCGCGCCCTCCGCGGCGCCGAAGTGAACCGTATCCGGTTCGGTTAAGCTAGGGTTCATGCCGAACCGACGACGATTCATTGCCGGAGCGCTCGCGGCAGTCCTCGCGCCGCGAGCGCTCGCGGCGGATCCGCCGAACTGGGACCGCCTGCGCAAGGGCGGTTTCGTGCTGCTCATGCGCCACACCGCGACAGTCGCGGCTGGCGCCGATCCGCGCGGCTACAAGCTCACCGATTGCGCGACGCAGCTTGCGCTCTCCGATGACGGGCGCGCCGAGGCGATCCGCATCGGCGAGGTCCTGAACGAGCAACGGGTGCCCATCGGCAAGGTCTATTCGAGCCCGTGGTGCCGTTGCCACGACACCGCGATGCTCACGTTCGGCAAGGCCGAGGACTGGGGCCCGCTGGGCACGACGTTCTTCGAGCCGGACAAGGAAGCCGACTACACGCAGCGCGTGAAGCAGCGCATCGGCGGCTACTCGTCGAAGGACATGGGCGGCAACATCGCGATGGTCACGCACAACACCAACATCGCCGCGCTCACGAAGCTCTCCGTCGCGCACGGCGAGATCATCGTGCTGCGTCCGGACGGCTGTTGCGGCTTCAAGGTCGTCGAGCGCCTGGTACTCTAGTCGTCGCTCGACCGCAGCCACTTCTCGTAGTCGCGCCGCGTCTTCTTCGTCGGCCTTCCCTTGAATCGCGGTTGCGGCTGCGACTTCATCTCGGCCGCGAGCTTCGTGCGGCGCTCGCGGCTTTCCGCGGTCTCCTCGTAGAGGCGCGCGGCGAGCGTGGCGCTCTCGCGGCGATCGGACAGCGCCTTCACGACGATCGCGTGCTCGAAGGGCGGCCTTCGCACGACGATGCTGTCGCCCGCCTTGAGCATCTTCGCCGCCTTGGCGCGCTCGCCGTTCACGCTCACGTGGCCCGCGTCGATCGCCTCGACCGCGAGCGAGCGCGTCTTGAAGAAGCGCGCGGCCCAGAGCCACTTGTCGACGCGCACCCCGGCCTTCGCCGGGGTGACGACTTCAATCACTTGAGGCGCACCTCGTGGATCGCGAAGGGTTCCGAGGTCCCCGTGTCGAACTCGGCGCCCGCGAGCATGCCGGCCCTCGCGACGTCCGCCGCGCGCCGGGTCTTCGGATACACGGTGTACATCGCGCCCAACGCGAAGTCGCGGCCCGACCCGATCGCCCAGAAACGATCCAGCTCGAACACCTCGCGCATCGAATACACCGCGTAGATGCCGGTCGGGTTGACGATCATCACTGTCATCTGGCTCGACTCGTACGGATCGTCCTCTTCCTCCTTCGGATTGAGGAACGCCTGCTCCTTCAGCACCGGGTGGAGCTTGCGGAAGCTTTCGTAGATCGCGTTCTTGCCGCGAAAGTCCAGCTTCTTGTTGCGGCCGAGCAGGTTCTCGACCACGAGCTGGTGCGCGGCGCTGCCCGCCACGCCGATGAACGAGTCGCCGTATCGCGTGATCTTCTCGGGATGGCGGTCGTACGCCGACGGCAGGCGCGTGTTGCCGAAGGTCGTGAGTGAATCGGCGGCGATGACCGCCGTATTGTCCTTGCGCACGGCGACGATCGTGGTCATGGCACTCCGGTGGAACCTAGCGGGGCAGCGTTGCGAGGAAAGCCTTGCGCTCTTCGTCGGAATCGATGTGCGACGCGAGCTGCGTGTACAGCTCCTTCAGGTTGCCTGAACTTTCGGCCGCCTGCTTGATGAGGACACGGGCGAGCGGGCCCACGTAGCTCGCGAGCTGCTTCTCGGCCGCCGAGAGCGTCTCGGGCGTGAACGCGCTTCGCGTCGCGCCGGCAGCCGCCTTGCGCGCATCGGGGATCGTGGCGGCGTCGGCCATCTTCGGTTTCACCGTGGCCATCTTCTTCATGAACACGGCCTGCTCGTCGGCGTCGGGAATGTTGTCCGCGAGCGCGCGGAAGAAATCCTCGATCGTCGCCGCCTCGCCCTGCGAGCGTTTCACGAGCAGCGTGGCGAGCGGCCCCACGTGGCGCGAGAGCGAGCGCTCCACTTCGGCGAGCATCTCGGGCGAGAGCGACAGCGCGGGCGCGTTGCGAACCGCCGTGGCCGCGCGCGCGGGCTCCGGACGCCGTGTCGAGGTCGCAGCAGGGGCCCCGGGGCCCTTGAAGCGCAGGGCCTGGAGCATCGCCGCCTGGAATTCCGCCGCGGACTGGAAGCGGTCGTCCGCTTTCTTCGCGAGCGCGCGCGCAAGCACATTGTCGAATCCCGCGGGCAGCGACGGCGCCACCTGCGACGGCGGCTTCGGATCCGACTGCAGGACCTTGTGCATCACCACGGCGGGCGTCTCGGCGAGGAACGGGCTGATGCCGGTGAGCATCTCGTAGAGGATCACGCCCGCGGACCAGAGATCCGCGCGCCCGTCGGCCTGGAGGCCCATCAACTGCTCGGGCGACATGTGCGTGGGCGTTCCCACCACGGTGCCGACCTGCGTGAGCGACGACGACTCCAGGCGCGCGATGCCGAAGTCCATCACCTTCACCTTGTTGCCGCCGACGATCATCACGTTGGCGGGCTTGATGTCGCGGTGCACGACGCCCTGCTTGTGGGAGTAGTCGAGCGCGCCCAGCAGCTGCTTCATGATCTCGAAGACGTCGATCACCGCGAGCTTCGGGCCGTCGTTGAGGATGCTCTTCAGCTCCCGGCCCTCGACGTACTCCATCACGATGTACGCCATGTCCTTCTCGTTGGCGTATTCGTACACGCCGACGATGGCGGGGTGCTGCAGGCGCCCGCCGGCCTGCGCCTCGCGCTTGAAGCGCGCGATCGCGTCCTCGGCCTCGGTCATGTCCAGGTAGTCGGAGAGGATCGTCTTGATGGCGACGCGCCGCTCGATGACGGGATCGAACCCCTCGTACACCATGCCCATGGCGCCGCGTCCCAGCGCGCGGGTGATGCGGTACTTGCCTATGGCCTCCGGGATTTCCGCCACGGATCTCTTCGCTCTTACCTCTCGATGAGCTTCAGCGCCTTCTGCAGGCTGCGCCGCATCCGGTTGAACGACACGCCGAGCGTGCTGATCTCGTCCTTGCCCTTGCCGAACTCGGGCACGTTGAAGTCGCCCTGCGAGATCTTGTCGGCGGCGGCCGACATGCGCGTGATGGGCCTCAGGATCATGAACGAGAGCATGACGTTCAGCACGATGAAGGTGACCACGAAGATCGCGGCGAGCGATCCCATGAAGACCTTGAATGCGTTGTTGGCGTTCTTGATGGGCAGCGCCATCGGAACCGAAACGATCTGAGCGCCCACCGTCTCCATGTGCTGCCAGCCGAAGCCGTTGTTCTCGCCGTAGAGCTTGATCATCGAGGCGGGCGCGTTGGCCGGCACGCTGTGGCACGCGAGGCAGGCCGGGTCCTTGATCGTGATCGGCCGCGCGATGTAGAGCATCTTGCCCGTGGGCGTGTCGCGGTCGCCCGTGAGCTCCTGCATCGACGCGTCGCCGTTCCTGAAGTAGTTCACGACGTCCGTCTCCCACTCCACCGCGTGGTCGCGCGGATTCGTGGGATTGAGCGTCGCTTCCTTGTACGTGAAGTCGGGATACTTCTTGCGCAGCGAGTTGAAGGTCTCCGTGGCCGCGAAGGCGGGCACCGTCTGCGGAAGGAACGTCTCGGCGAGCTGCGAGTCCAGGTGCGGCTTCACCTCCTTCACCGTGTATCCGCGGATGGCGAGCGCCGCCTCCATCATGAGGCCGGCGTTGCGCAGCACCTCCTGCTTGGCGTTGTTCTGCAGGAGCTGGTAGGACACGAACGCGGACACGGCCATTCCGGCCGCGAACACGAGCGTGAGCACGATGTTGAACTTGAGCCGCAAACCCATCGAATCCTCCCGGATCACTGCAGGCAGGCACCGGCTGCCATCGGGCACAATTCCCTCTACGGCGAATTTTACGCCTCGGATTCAAAGCATCCCAAACCGGACCGTCTTCCGCTATGAACCTGGTCACAGCGCTCGCCCGCGCCGCCCATACAGACCCGTCCCGGGTGGCGATTTATTCCGGCGAACGCCCCTGGGCCACCTATGGGGAACTTGCCCGGCGAGTGGCCGCGGTCGCAAGCGGGATGCGCTCGAAAATGGGCCTGGCGCCGGGCGACCGGGTGGCGATCGTCATGAAGAACGCGCCCGAATACCTCGAGGCGATGTACGCGGCGTGGTGGGCAGGCCTTGCCGCGGTGCCGGTGAACGCGAAGCTCCACGAAAAGGAAGTCGCCTACATCGTGGCCCAGTCCGGCGCGCGGGCCACGATCGTGTCGCCTGCGGACGTCACGAAGCTCGAGGGCGCGGAGCCCATCGGTCTCACGGAGCGTGCGGACACCGATCTCGCGTGGCTCTTCTACACCAGCGGCACCACGGGCCGCCCCAAGGGCGCGATGCTCTCGCATGGCAATCTCGCGCAAATGACCCACGGATATTTCTCGGACGTGGACTGCGTCCATCGCGACGGGCGGCTCCTGCACGCGGCGCCGCTTTCCCATGGATCGGGCCTTTACAACTTCACGCACCTCGCGATGGGCGCGGCGCAGGTCGTGCCGGAATCCGGCGCGTTCGACGCGGCGGAAACGCTGCGGCTCCTGCGCTCGCACGACAGGGTCTCTCTCTTCGCCGCGCCCACGATGGTGAGAAGGCTCGTGGACGAAGCGCGCGGAGCCTTCGAGTGCAACCTGCAGACGATCGTGTACGGCGGCGGCCCCATGTACCTCGCGGATTTGCGCGACGCGATGGACACGTTCGGAAACCGCCTCGCGCAGATCTACGGCCAGGGCGAGACGCCGATGACGATCACGGCGCTCTCGAAAGCGCGGCACGGCGAGCGCGACCATCCGCGCTACGCGCAGCGGCTCGCTTCGGTCGGTACGCCGCACAGCGTCGTCGAGGTGACGGTCCGCGATGGCGACGGGCACGAGTTGCCGCCTGGCGACGTGGGCGAGATCTGCGTGCGCGGCGGCACGGTGATGTCCGGATACTGGATGAATCCCGAAGCGACCGCCGCCGCGCTTCGCGACGGGTGGCTCTGGACCGGGGATCTCGGCAGCTTCGACGAGGACGGTTTCCTCACCTTGAAGGATCGCAGCAAGGACCTCATCGTGAGCGGCGGCTCGAACATCTATCCGCGCGAAGTCGAGGAAGTGCTGCTCGCGCACCCGGCCGTCGCGGAAGCGAGCGTGGTGGGGCGGCCCGATCGCGAGTGGGGTGAAGTCGTCGTCGCCTTCGTCGTGGCGCGGGGCGCCGCGCCTTCCACGGCGGAGCTCGACCGCCTCTGCCTCGAGCACATCGCGCGCTTCAAGCGGCCCAAGGAATATCGATTCGTCGATCGCCTGCCGAAGAACAACTACGGCAAGGTGGTGAAGGCGGAACTGCGAAAGGAGCTTGAGAGTGGCTGAGCTTTTCCCGGGATTCCGCCGCGAGCGCATCCGCGCCAACGGCATCGAGGTGAGCGCGGTGGTGGGCCCGAAGCGCGACGCGCCGGCGTTGCTATTGCTGCATGGCTATCCGCAGACGCTCGCGATCTGGCACAAGGTGGCGCCGCGATTGTCGGAGCGCTTCAACGTCGTGGCCACGGACCTGCGCGGCTACGGCGATTCCGGCAAGCCCGAGGGCGGCCCGAAGCACGAGGCGTATTCGAAGCGCGAGATGGCGCGCGACCAGGTGGAAGCGATGCGCTCGCTGGGGCACGAGCGCTTCTTCCTCTGCGGGCACGACCGCGGCGCGCGGGTCTCGCACCGGCTCTGCGTCGACCATCCTCAAGCCGTCGAGAAGGTCGCGATGCTCGACATAGCGCCCACGCTCGCCATGTACGAAGGCACCACCGAAGCCTTCGCGCGCGCGTATTGGCACTGGTTCTTCCTGATCCTTCCCGCGCCCATTCCGGAAACGATGATCGGCGCCGACCCGAAATTCCTCCTCCGGGCCAAGATGAGCAAGGCCTCGGCGTCGGGCCTGAAGGCCTTCGCGCCGGAAGCGTGGGCCGAGTACGAGCGCTGCTACGGGCCGGAGATGATCCACGCGAGCTGCGAGGACTATCGCGCCGCGGCCGGCATCGACCTCGAGCACGACCGCGCCGATCGCGACGCGGGACGCAAGGTGCAAGCGCCTTTACTCGCGCTCTGGGGCGAGCATGGCATCATCGGACGTTGCTTCGATCCGCTCGCGGAGTGGCGGCGCGTCGCGTCGGACGTGCGCGGGCACGCGGTGCCTTCGGGGCACTACATCCCGGAGGAGGCGCCCGGCGTCCTCGCCGAGGCGCTCGAGGCATTCTTTCTCGGAGGCAAGGCTTGAAGAACCATCGCATCGCGGTGATCGCCGGCGACGGCATCGGCAAGGAGGTCGTACCTGAGGGCATGCGCGTGCTGGAAGCGGCGGGGCGCAAGTTCGGCTTCTCGCTCCGGTTCGACGAGAAGCCCTGGAGCTGCGAGTACTACGCGAAGCACGGCGAGATGATGCCCAAGGACGGGCTCGAGCAGATCCGCCACCATGATTCGATCTTCCTCGGCGCCGTGGGATTTCCGGGCGTGCCGGACCATGTGTCGCTCTGGGGACTGCTGATCCCGATCCGCCGCGGCTTCCACGAGTACGTGAACCTGCGGCCCGTGCGTTTGATGCCCGGTATTCCGAGCCCGCTCGCCAACCGCAAGCCGGGCGACATCGATTTCTGGGTCGTCCGCGAGAACAACGAGGGCGAGTACTCGTCGGTGGGCGGCCGCATGTACCACGACACGGACCAGGAATTCGCGACACAGCTCTCGATCTTCTCGAGGAAGGGCTGCGACCGGATCATGAAGTTCGCCTTCGAGCTCGCGCGCACGCGCGAGAAGAAGCACGTCACGTCGGCCACGAAGTCCAACGGCATCGCGATCACCATGCCGTACTGGGACGAGCGCTTCAAGGCGATGAGCGCGCAATACCCCGACGTGAAGACATCGCAGTACCACATCGACATCCTCACGGCGCACTTCGTGCAGCATCCCGACTGGTTCGACGTCGTGGTGGGGTCGAATCTCTTCGGCGACATCCTCTCGGACCTCGGCCCCGCGTGCACGGGAACGATCGGCATCGCGCCGTCGGCCAACATGAATCCGGAGCGGGAATATCCGTCGTGCTTCGAGCCCGTCCACGGCAGCGCGCCCGACATCTACGGCAAGGGCATCGCCAATCCGATCGGCCAGATCTGGTCCGGGGCGATGATGATGGGGCACCTGGGCCATCGCGACGCCGAGGACGCCATCGTGAAGGCGATCGAGACCGTGCTGAAGGAAGGGCCGCGGACTCGGGATATGGGCGGCACAGCTAATACTGCCGATGTCGGAAAAGCGATTGCCGCTGCGCTATAAAGAAAAAAACATAACGAGGAGGAGTCATGAAGCGTCGTGAATTCGTGGTTGGAAGTGCGGCGGTCGCGGCGTCGATGGCCTTGCCGGCGCGGGCGGCGTATCCGGACCGGCCCGTGCACTACATCGTCGCGTTCGCTCCGGGCGGCGAGAGCGACATCGCGGCGCGCTATCAGCAGGCGGTGTGGCGCAAGAGGTTCGGGCAGGAGCTGGTCGTCGAATCGAAACCGGGCGCGGGTGGCGCGCTCGCGTGGTCCTTGCTGAACGGCTATCCGGGCGACGGCTACACGGTGATGGGCACGAACCTGCCGCACCTCGTGCTCCAGCCCCTCGAGGGCAACGTGAACTACCAGACCGACGACATCACCAACATCATCTTCTTCAACTACACGCCGGACGCGATCATCGTGCGCTCCGAGTCGCCCTACAAGACCTTCAAGGACCTCGTCGACGCGATGAAGTCGAAGGGAACCGAGGTGAGCTTCGCGGGCTCGGGCACCAATTCGGCGAACCACGCGGCCCACGAGCGCCTCGACCACGAGCTGGGCACGAAGACCACCTACGTGCCGTTCAAGGGCACGGGTGATCTCATCGCGTCGCTGCTGGGCGGCCACGTGAGCGTGGCCATGTCGTATTCCTCGCTCAACGTCGCGCAGAAGGCGAAGACCCGCGTGCTCGCGGTCGCGACGCCGACGCGCCTGCCTTACATCGACGCGCCGACCTTCCGCGAGCTGGGCATCGACTGGGTGGATGGAGGCTATCGCGGCATCGGCGTGCCGAAGTCCACGCCGGAGGCGCTGCGCAAGCAGCTGTCGGACATCTTCGAGGAAATCAACAGGGACCCGGAATTCCAGAAGAACATGGCGAGCCAGGGCATCGAGCTGATCGACATCACCTACGACAAGATGCCGGCCTTCATCGAAGAGCGGAAGAAGGCGTACCTTTCGGTGGCGAAGCTGATGGGGCTCGCCAAGTAACTAAAGCCGGAAACACGGAGACCACAGAGACCACAGAGGAACTGCCACAGAGGAAATCCAAAACCTTGATGGCGTTTCGTGCCCAAGTTTGAGCTGGTCACGAAGCACAAATGGCTTTTGACGCTCCTCCGTGGCTTTTCTCTGTGGTCTCTGTGGTCTCCGTGTTTCCGGCTTCAATCATTCAATCAAAGACGAGATCTCCGCGAGGCTTTTCACGATCGCGTCGGGACGCACGCCGAGGCGCTCCACGGGCGCGCCGCCCCGGTTCACCCAGAAGACGCGGAAGCCGAAGGATTTGGCGCCGGCCGCGTCCCACCCGTTGGAGGAGACGAATCCCACGAGGGCGCGCGGCACGCCGAGCTCCTCCTCGACGATTCGATAGACGCTGGCCTCGGGCTTGAAGCGCTTCACCGCGTGCACCGAGAGCACGCCACCGCGGAACATGCCCTTGAGGCCGTTGTGGTCGACCACGGCATTGAGCATCTCGGGATGCCCATTGGAAAGGATCGCGAGCGCGCGTCCCTTGCTGGACAGCTCCTCGAGCGCCGCCGGAACTTCGGGGAACATCGCGAGCCTTCGGTATTCCTCCATGAGCATGCGGAAGGCGGATTCGTCTTCGGCGAGCCCCATGTGCTCGAAGGTCCACTGGAGCGACGACAACGTGATGCGGTTGAAATCCTCGTAGCGCCCCATGAGCGTGCGCAGCCACGTGTACTCCAGCTGCTTCGCGCGCCACGCCGCGGAAAGCGCCGCGCCCCTGCCCGGGAAGAGCGTTTCGGCGAGGCGCGTGACCGAGTGCACGTCGAAGAGCGTGCCGTAGGCGTCGAACACAAGCGCTGATATTTCCCGGGTCATGGTGCCTCCGGGGCCGATGCTAACATTGGCGCTCTTGCGGCACTGCCGAACCCGATCGAGAGCGCGAGGCCATGTTCAGCTGGGAATTTCCGTATCCGTCGCAGCGCATGCCGGTGCTCGCGAAGAACGTGGTCGCGACCTCCCAACCCCTGGCGGCGCAAGCCGGCCTCGCGATGCTCGCCAAGGGCGGCAACGCGGTCGATGCGGGCCTCGCGGCCGCCATCACGCTCACCGTCGTAGAACCTACGTCCAACGGCATCGGCTCCGACGTATTCGCGATCCTCTGGGACGGCCAGCGCCTCGTGGGGCTCAATGCCGCGGGCCGCTCGCCCGCGGGGTGGACGCCCGAGCGCTTCAAGGGACGCGACGCGATGCCGCAGCGCGGATGGGATGCGGCGACGGTACCCGGCGCGCCCTCGGCGTGGATCGCGCTTTCGAAGCGCTATGGAAAGCTTCCGTTCGAGGATCTCTTCGAAGCCGCCATCCGCTACGCGCGCGAGAGCTACATGGTCTCGCCGATCACGGCGACGAGCTGGGCGCGGCAGGCTCCCAACTACAAGGGCTTCTCGGAATTCTGCTGGACGTTCCTGCCGAAGGACCGCGCGCCGTTCGCGGGCGAGCGCTTCTACTGCCCGCAGCAGGCCGAGGCGCTCGAGGACATCGCGTCCACGAAGGCCGAGAGCTTCTATCGCGGTCCGATCGCCGAGCGCATCGCGCTCGCGAGCAACGCCGATGACGGCGCCATGACGATGGAGGACCTCGCCGCGCACCGCGCCGACTGGATCGAGCCCATCAACGTCGAGTACCGCGGCTACCACCTGCACGAGATGCCGCCCTCGGGGCAGGGCATCGCGGCGCTCATCGCGCTGGGGATCCTCCGCAACTTCGATCTCGCGTCGCATCCGGTCGATTCCGCGGACAGCCTGCACCTGCAGATCGAGGCGATGAAGCTCGCGTTGAGCGATGCATGGATGCACGTAAGCGATCCCATGTCGTCGCAGGTCACGCCGGCGCAAATGCTCGACGACGCGTACCTCAAGGCGCGCGCGAAGACGATCGACATGAAGAAGGCGCAGGTTCCCGCGGCCGGGTTCCAGAAGGGCGGCGGCACGATCTACCTCACGGCGGCCGACGAGAAGGGGATGATGCTTTCCTTCATCCAGTCGAACTACCAGGGCTTCGGCTCGGGGATCGTCGTGCCCGGCACGGGCATCTCGCTCAACAACCGCGGGCACGGCTTCTCGCTCAAGGCGGGACACGCGAACCAGGTGGCTCCGCGCAAGCGTCCGTTCAACACGATCATCCCGGGCTTCCTCACGCGCAACGGCCAGCCGGTGATGAGCTTCGGCGTGATGGGCGGCAACATGCAGGCCCAGGGACACGTGCAGATGGTCACGCGCCTCGTCGACTACGGGCAGAACCCGCAGGCGTGCACCGACGGGCCGCGCTGGATCGTGAATCCCGACTACACCGTGAGCTTCGAGGAGAGCTTTCCCGCGACGGTCGTCGAGGAGCTCACTCGCCGCGGCCACCGCTTCGTGAGCCCGGAGGTCCCGATGTTCGGCTTCGGCGGCGCGCAGCTGATCCATCGCCTCGACGACGGCTATTGCGCCGCGTCGGACCATCGCAAGGACGGCGGCGCAGTGGGCTTCTAAAGACTAAAGCCGGAAACACGGAGACCACAGAGACCACAGAGAAAAGCCACGGAGGAACGTCAAAAGCCATTTGTGCTTCGTGACCAGCTCAAACTTGGGCACGAAACGCCATCAAGGTTTTGGATTTCCTCTGTGCAGTTCCTCTGTGGTCTCTGTGGTCTCCGTGTTTCCGGCTTTAATTTCCCAAAGCAGAAACTCGCTAGTCGTTCTCGGGCGCAGCGACGACGGGCTCGCTGCCTCCGCCGCCCGTCTTGACCTCGTCCTTCGGTTTCAGGCGCGCCGAGATCCAGCGGCCCCACGTGTCGAGATACGTGTAGAGCACGGGCACGACGACAAGCGTGAGCAGCGTCGAGGTGATGATGCCGCCGATCACCGCGCGTCCCATCGGCGCGTTCGACTCGCCGCCGTCGATTCCACCGATCGCCATGGGAAGCATGCCGAAGATCATCGCGGCCGTCGTCATGAGGATCGGGCGAAGGCGCACCTGCCCCGCGGCGAGTATCGCGTCATGGCGGCTCATGCCCTCCCGGACGCCGTGGTTGGTGAAGTCCACGAGCAGGATCGCGTTCTTGGTGACGAGCCCCATCAGCATGATGATGCCGATGACCGAGAAGATGTTGAGCGTGCTGCCCGTCACGAGCAGCGCGATGAATACGCCGATCAGGGTGAACGGCAGCGAGGCCATGATCGCGACTGGCTGCAGGAAGCTGCCGAACTGCGAGGCGAGGATGAGGTAGATGAAGATCACCGCCATGCCGATCGCCGCGAGCGCCGCGCTGGCCGACTCTTCCATCTGTTGCGCGTCGCCGGCGATGTCGAAGCGATAACCGGTCGGCAGTTCGATCGTCTGGATCAGTTCCTTCACATCCTTGATCACGTCGCCCGCAGGACGCCCTTCGACGCCGGCGTAGAGGCCCACGCGGCGCTGCAGGTCCTGGCGTTTGATGATCTGCGGGCTCGTCGTGTTCACGAACTCCACGACCTGGCGAAGCGGCACCAGCACGGGGGAGCCGTCGGCGTTGGTCTTGCTGCTCATGATGTACAGCTCGCCGAGATCCGCCGTGATGCGGCGGCCCGATCTTGGCAGCTGGACGTTCACGTCGTAGTTCTGGCCGTCGGGACCGAGCCAGTGGCTGATCACGTCGCCCGCCACGAAGGGCCGCACCGCGGTGCCGATCTGCGAGACCGTGAGACCCAGGTCGCTCGCGAGCTCGTTGTTCACCTTCATCGTGATGGCCGGGTTCTGCGCCTTGAGGCTCGATTCGAGGTCCGTGATGCCCTTGATCTTCCCCATCTTCGCCAGCGTGTCGTCGGAGATCTGCTGCAGCACCTCGGGCGACGGACCGAGGAGGTTCACCCAGATCGGCCGGTTGTAGCCCACGGCGAGCTCGATGCCGGGCATCGCGCGAATGCGGTCGCGCACCTTCGCCTCGAAGGCCTTTTGCGAAGGCCGCGAATGCGTATGGCGGTCCACGAGCGTCACGTCGACACGCGCCACGTTGCGGCCATCCCACGTGCCGACGTTGGCGATCGTCCTCTCGACTTCGGGATAGGTGCGAACCAGGTCTTCCACCTGGTGGGTCTTGGCATCCGTGTATTGCAGGCTCGATCCGACAGGCATGGTGATCCGGAACGAGGTGCGCCCGTCGTCGGTCTCCGGCGAGAACTCGGTGCCGACGAACGGAAGGACGCCGAAGCTCGAGATGAACACCGCGAACGCGATGCCGAGCACGGTCTTGCGATGTTCCAGCGACCATTCGAGAAGGCGCCCGTAGATCTCGTGGGCGCGTTCGATGGCGTGCTCGATGGCCGCCATCATGCGGGCGATGCGCGGGAATTTCTTGAAGCGCCCCTCCGGAGGATCGCGCCACACCGAGGAGAGCATCGGGTCCAGCGTGAACGAGACGAAGAGCGACACCAGCACGGCGACGGCCACCGTGATGCCGAACTGGTAGAAGAACTTCCCGATGATCCCGCGCATGAATGCCACGGGCACGAACACCGCCACGATCGCGAACGTGGTCGCCATCACCGCGAGGCCGATCTCCTCGGTGCCTTCGCGGGCGGCGCGGTAATGGTCCTTGCCCATGCCCAGGTGACGGACGATGTTCTCGCGCACGACGATCGCATCGTCGATGAGCAGCCCGATGCAGAGCGACAGCGCCATCAGCGTGAGGAAGTTCAGCGTGAAGCCGAACATGTACACGGCGATGAAGGTCGCGATCACCGAGATCGGGAGCGTGAGCCCCGTGATGATCGTGCTGCGCCAGGAGTGCAGGAACAGGAACACGATGAGCACCGTGAGGAGCGCGCCCTCGACGATCGTCATCTTCACGCCGTTCAGCGCCTTCTCGATGAAGTCGACGTCGGCATAGGTGATCTGCAGCTTCACGTCGGGCGGCAGCACCTTCTGGAGCTCCGCCGCCGCGGCCTTGGCATCCCGGCCCACCTCGACGATGTTGGCGTCCTGAACCTTGAGGATGTTGATTGAGATGCCGGGCTTGCCGTCGATGCGCGAGTACGACTCGGGCTCCTTCTCGCCGTCGATGACGTCGGCGACCTGGTCGAGGTACACCGGCCCCTTCGCGCGCTGCGCGACGATGATCTTGCGGAAGCCCGCCGGGTCCTTGATCTTGCCTTCCACGCGCACGAGCTGTTCCGTCGTGGCCTGCTCGATGCGGCCCGCCGGAATGTCCATGTTCGCGGCCTGGATCGCGCGGACCACCTCGTCCACGCCGACCGATTGCGAGGACATCTGAGCGGGCTTCAGGCTCACCGCGATCTGCCGCGTGCGGCCGCCGAAGACCTGCACCTGGCCCACGCCGTTCACGTTCTGGAAGCGCTTCACGATGATCTGGTCGGTCATCGTGGAAAGCTCGCGAAGCGAACGCGTGTCCGAGGTGACGGCAAGCCCGACGACGGGCTGGGCGTTGTCGAAATCGCCGCGCAGGATCAGCGGGTCCTTCACTTCACGAGGGAAGCCGGGCCGGATCTGGGCCACCTTGTCGCGAGCGTCCTGCACCGCGCGCTCGACGTTGGCGTCGAGGCGAAGCTCGATGTACGTCTCGCTCCGTCCCTCGAACGAGTTCGAGCGGATGAGGTGGATGCCGTTGATCGTGTTCACCACCTCCTCGATGGGGCGGGTGATGTCGTTCTCGACGGCCTCGGGCGAAGCGCCCGGGTATTGCACCTGGATGAAAATGGCGGGGAACACGATGTCCGGCATGCGCTCCACGCGCAGCCGGTTGTACGAGAAGACGCCGAGGACCAGCAGGGCCACCATCACCATCGTGGCGAAGACGGGCTGGTTGATGCTGGTCTTGGTGATCCACATGGCCGTCAGCCTTTCTTCACTTCCGCGGTGGGGCCGGCTTCCTGCGTCTTGATCGATGCGGGCGCGCCCACCTTCAGGCCCGTGGCGCGGACGCTCACGACGTTCACGCCTTCATCGAGGCCCTGCACGACCTCGATCATCCCCGCCTGCGGCTCGGACATTCCCAGCTTCACCGCGCGGCGCGCGATCTTGCCGTCCTCGATCGTATACACGAAGGTCTGTCCCGCTTCGTCGCGCACCGCGTTGGCCGGGATCACGGTCGAGGGCGCGCTCCGGTCGACCTGCACGTTGCCCTGCGCGAACATTCCGCCCTTCAATGCGCCGTCCTTGTTGGGCACCATGATGTAGATCGTGATCGCGCGCGAGTTCTGCTCGGCCTGCGGATTGATGCGCTCCACGTGGCCCTCGAACTGGCGGTTGCCGAACCCGTCGACGCGGAAGCGCACCGGCTGCCCGACCTTCATCGAGGGAATTTCGGATGCGGGCGCGGGCGCCTCGATTTCCATGAGGCTCAGGTCGACGAGCTGGAAGACGGGACTGTCGATGCCGATCTTCTCGCCCGTGTTCGCGAGCTTGCGCGCGACGATGCCCGCGAAGGGCGCGCGGATCGTGGCATCGCTCATCGCCTTCTGCGCGATGCGAAGCTGCGCCTCGGCCGAGCGCACCGTCGCGGCGGCGGCGTCGTGGACGGAGAGCGTCGTGTCGAACGCGTTCTGCGAGATGAACTTCTGGCGCAGCAGCGCCTCGTTGTTGGTGCGGTTCTTCTCCGCGATCGCGTAGCGCGCCTTCGCTTCCTCGAGCGCCGCGACCTGGCCGTCGAGGCGCGCCTGGAGATCCGCGGTCTCGACCTGCGCGATGACCTGGCCCGCGGCCACGGTATCGCCTTCCTTCACGAGGACCCTGGAGAGCTCGCCCGCGACCCTCGACTTGACCATGGTCTGGACGACCGGAGCGAGCGACCCGGAGAACGCGATCGATCGCATGATCTCGCGTTTCTCCACGCGCGCCACGTCGGCGGGCGCGAATTCCATCACGATCGCGGCGGCTTTCTTCTCTTCCTTCTTCGCCTGGGTCGACTTCAGCCCGAATACGGACGCGACGATGACCAGGACGACCCCGACGGCCAATGCGGCGGCCGCGCGCTTGCTTATTTTTTTCCTCGAAACGAACATGCTCGGCTTTCGTGCGGCGGGTGCGCTCACCCTGATGGGGACTACGCTCATGCCCCGTTGGATGCCGGGGTCTGTCCGCTTGGATTCACGCCGCGAATGGAGACCGGAATTGTACCGCGCCGCCATGTAACGCCCCTGTCAAATTCGGACGGGAATCGCGGGCTTGCGCGGGACGCGAGCCGGATCCCAGGTGCGGGCAGCTTGCTCCAGCAGGCGCGAGGGCGCTGTTACGGTGGGTTTCGGCTGGCCCAGGAAGTCGAGCGCGGCCGCGAGGTGCGCGCCGGCCTCGGCGGGATCGAGTGCCGGAGCGAGCGTTTGCTTGGAGAGCTTTTCGCCCGCGGCGTTGGTGGCGACCGGAATGTGGAAGTAGCGCGGCGTGGAGTATCCGAGGAGGCGTTGCAGCAGGACCTGGCGTGGCGTCGAATCGAGGAGGTCGGCCCCGCGCACGACATCGGTGATGCGTTGCACCGCATCGTCGACCACGACCGCGAGCTGGTATGCGTGCAGGCCGTCGCGCCGCTTGAGGATGAAGTCGCCGAGGTCGCCGGCCACGACGCGATCGGAGCCGGGCACCGACGGATCGAGACGCAGCTCGCGGCACGTTCCCGGATATGCCGCGCCCTCGGCGCCGGGAAGCGCCGAATCCGCGATCTCCTTGCGCGAGCACCTGCAGCGATAGACCAGGCCCTGGGCGCGAAGTCGTTCGAGCGCCGCCTGGTAGAGCGGCTTGCGCTCGCTTTGCCGGACGACCTCGCCGTCGTGCGCGAGGCCGAAGGCGTCGAGCTGGCGCAGGATCGTTTCGGCCGCGCCGGGGATCGTGCGCGTCTCGTCCACGTCCTCGATGCGCACGAGCCACTCGCCATTGTTGGCGCGCGCATCGAGCCAGCTCGCCACCGCGGCCACGAGCGAGCCGAAGTGCAACGGGCCCGTGGGCGAGGGCGCGAAGCGGCCGCGATACGCGCTCACGAAAGCAACGCCGCGGCGACGAGCGGGTCCTCGAGCCGCTTCACGAACCACTTGAGCGCGCGGCCCTCCTGGCCCGGACGCCACGCGACGAAGAGATCGCCCTTCAGGCCGGCTGTCGCGGCCGGAAGCATCTTGAGGCGTCCGGCGGCCGATTCCCGCTCGGCGATCCACCGCGGAAGGAAGCCGACGCCGAGGCCCGCGACATGCGCGTCGCACTTCGCCTCCATCGACGGAACCGTGAGCACCTCCTGACCGGAGAGCAGTCCCACGGTGCGCGGCGGCAACAGGCGCGAAGTGTCCGCGACGCTCACGGCGCGGTATTTCTGGATCGTCTCGTCGGTGAGCGGGCCGGGCTCCTTCACGATGGGGTGGAATGGCGCGGCGACCAGAACCATCTCCACGCGGCCGAGGATCCTCGTGGCGTAGTTGCGACCCGAGGGCGGATCGCCCGAGGCCCCGATGGCGAGATCCGCGCGGCCCGATGCGAGCGCGTCCCACGTTCCGCCGAGCACCTCGTGCGCGATGCGAAGGCGCGTGCCCGATTGCTGCTCGTAGAACTCCGCGACGATCGCGAAGACCTTTCCCTGCCCGAGGATCGTATCGACCGCGATGCGAAGCTCGGATTCCCATCCCTTCGCGACCTGCTGGACGCGGCACTCCAGGTCCGCGGCCGCCTGAAGCAGGCGTCGTCCCTCCGCGAGCAGTTCGCGTCCCGCATCCGTGAGCACCGCGCGGTGCCCCGTGCGGTCAAAGAGATCGATGCCGAGTCCCTCTTCGAGTTGCCGGACGGAGTAAGTGATCGCTGACGGCACCCGATGGAGATCCTCGGCAGCAGCCGCGAATGACCCCTTTCTATCAATGGCGTCAATGACTTGTAGGGATTCCAGGGACAGTCTCATTGTTCTGATATTTCGAACGATCTGAGCTAAAGATTTCGCTTTTATTCGAAAATATGAGGCGCATCATACGCTTCATTGTTCAGAACAAATGGTGAAGGAGAAGAAGATGGAAATCCGCCGCAGCGCAGAACGGGGACTCGCCGAACATGGCTGGCTCAAGTCCTTCCACACGTTCTCGTTCGCCGATTATCACGACGCCAAACACATGGGCTTCGGTCCGCTTCGGGTGATCAACGAGGACCGTGTGCAGCCGGGCATGGGCTTCGGAACGCACGGCCATCGCGACATGGAGATCATCAGCTACGTGCTCGAGGGTGGCCTCGCGCACAAGGACTCGATGGGCAACGGCTCCACGATCAAGCCCGGTGACGTGCAGCGCATGAGCGCGGGCACCGGCGTTCGGCATAGCGAGTTCAACGCCTCGGACAAGGAGCTCGTGCATTTCCTGCAGATCTGGATCGAGCCGAACCGCCAGGGCATCGCGCCGAGCTACGAAGAAAAGCATTTCGACGACGCGTCCAAGCGCGGGAAGCTTCGCCTGGTCGCCTCGCCCGACGGCGCCGAAGGATCGGTCCGCCTCAACCAGGACGCGAAGCTCTACGCGACGCTCGTGGATGGCGCGGAGTCGGTGACGCTCGAGCCCGCGAAGGGCCGCCTCGTGTACGTGCACATCGCGCGCGGGACGGTCAGCGTGAACGGCACCCCGCTCGAAGCGGGTGACGCAGTGCAGCTGCAAGGCAACGACAACAAGGTGCGCCTGGACCACGGGCGCGAAGCCGAGGTCCTGCTGTTCGACCTCGCAAACTGACCGAACACATCCAAGGAGAAAAAACATGGAACAACTTCAGAAATTCGCCGCGCCCGTGGGACGCATCCTGCTCGCGTTCATGTTCATCCTGTCCGGTTTCGGCAAGATCATGGGTTACGCGGGCACCGCCGGTTACATGGCGTCGAAGGGAATGCCGCTGGTCGCGGTCCTCCTCCCGCTCACGATCCTCACGGAGGTGGGCGGCGGCATCCTGCTCGCCATCGGTTTCAAGGCGCGCTGGGTCGCGCTCGCGCTCGCCGGCTTCAGCATCCTCGCCGGGCTCGTGTTCCACGATTTCTGGAACGTGACCGACGCGGCGCAGCACATGAACCAGCAGATCAACTTCCTCAAGAACGTCTCGATCGCCGGCGGCATGTTGATGGTGTTCTCGCTCGGCGCCGGGCCCTACGCGGTGGACAAATCATGAGCACGATCCTCGACAAGTCGGCCATCCGCGCGGTGGAGCACGTCTCCGTCTCGCAGATGGCCCCGGTGGGAACGTTCACGGTGCGGCGCGCGCTGCCTTTCCGCGAGCGCCATTCCGTGGGCCCGTGGGTGTTCCTCGATCACTTCGGCCCGTTTCGGGTGAAGCCCGGTGAAGACGGCGTGGGGCCGCATCCGCATGCAGGCATCGAAACCGTGACGTACGTGCTCTCGGGACGCCAGGAACATCGCGATTCGGCGGGCAATACCGGCATCGTCGCCGCAGGAGGCGCGCAATGGATGACCGCCGGTGGCGGCATCATCCACGCGGAAAAGCCGCTTCCGCGCACCGAGGCCGAGCACACTTTGCATGGCATCCAGTTGTGGACGTCACTTCCACGCCTGGAGAAGACGCGGGCACCGCGATACCAGAACCTCGATGCGGATTCGATTCCGACCGTCGCGATCCCCGGCGCCCGGGTCCGCGTGGTCGCGGGCGAGTTCCAGGGGCACCGGGGTCCCGCGCAGACGCTGATGCCGACGCTGCTGTGGCACGTGTCGATCGACGCGGGCGCGACCTTCGATGCATCGCTGCCCGCGGGATACGAGGCGGGCGCCTACGTGATCGCCGGAAGCGGACGCTTCGCGGGCGAGAAGACGCTCGATATCGGCAAGCTCGCGGTCTTCGCCAACGAAGATGCCGCGATCCGCATCGAGAACACGGGCAGCTCGGCGCTGGAGGTCCTGGTGCTCGCGGGAGCGCCGGCCGAAGGTCCGCTGGTGTTCCACGGGCCGTTCGTGATGAACAGCGTCGAGCAGGTTCGCGCGGCGGACATCGCGTATCGCACGGGACGCATGGGTCAGCTGGACCCTTGAAATCGGGCAGGGCGGGTCCCCATGTCGCAACTTATGGATGACACCGCCCTTCTCGATACGTACTCGGCGGCGGTCACCGCCGCCGTCCGAAAGATCCGCCCTGCCGTGGTCCACATCGCCGTCGAGCGCGAAGGCGCGCCCGCGGGCTCCGGTTCGGGCTTCGTCATTACTCCCGACGGCTACGTGCTCACCAACAGCCACGTGGTCGCGAAGGCGACGTCGTTCAACGTGAGCCTGCCCGACGGACGCGAGACGACCGCGCGGCGCGTCGGCGACGATCCCGATTCGGACCTCGCGGTGATCCAGATCGCCGCGCCGGTCGACGACTGGTGCGTCCTCGGCGATTCGCGCGCCGTGGAAGTGGGCCAGGTCGCGATCGCCATCGGAAGTCCCTATGGATTCCAGCACACCGTCACCTCGGGGATCGTGAGCGCGCTCGGGCGCTCCATGCGCTCGCAGGCGGGGCGGCTCATCGACGACGTGATCCAGACCGACGCGGCGTTGAATCCCGGCAATTCCGGCGGTCCGCTCGTGGACTCGAAAGGCGAGGTGATCGGCGTGAATACCGCCGTCATCCTACCGGCGCAGGGCATCTGCTTCGCGATCGGCGCCAACACCGCGCGCCTCATCGCGGGCTGGCTCATCACCGAGGGCCGCGTGCCGCGCGCGCGCATCGGCGTGGCCGGCGAGAACGTGCCGATCTCGCGTCGCTACATCCGCTTCTTCGGCCTCGAGCAGGCGCGCGGCGTGCGCGCGATGCAGATCGAGAAGAATTCCCCGGCGTCCGCGGCGGGCGTGAGGGACGGCGACCTCATCATCGGGTTGGGCGACCAGCCGATCTCAGGCGTGGACGACCTGCATCGATTGCTCATCGGCCACGAAGCGGTGCGCGACACGGTGCTCAAGGTGATCCGCCGCACCGAGCGCGTGGACCTTCCGATCCGTCCCGAGGCGAGGGCGTAGGAATGCATAACCTGCGCCTATCGAAAGCATTGGAAAGTTTCATTGGCCGCCGAACCGGGCGGAGTTCATGCTGTCCTTATTCGTAAGTCTCATCACGGAGAAGACCATGAAAACCGCGACACTCCCGAAGGCCAAGGAACACGACGTCGATATCGGGATCGCCGAAAGCCAGCGAGGCGCGATCGCCGAAGGACTGTCGGGCTTGCTGGCCGACACGTTCACGCTCTACCTGAAGACGCACAACTTCCACTGGAACGTGACGGGGCGGATGTTCCGCACGCTCCACCTCATGTTCGAGGAACAGTACAACGAGCTCTGGCTCGCGACCGACACGATCGCCGAGCGCATCCGCGCGCTGGGCTTTCCGGCGCCGGCGACGTATTCTCAGTTCATCAAGCTATCGTCGATCAAGGAAACGCAGGGCATTCCGGAGGCGACCGAGATGGTCAGGATCCTCGTGGAAGGGCACGAAGCGGTGGCCCGCAGGGCCCGCAAGTTCTTCCCGATGGTCGACGAGAACAACGATGAACCCACGGCGGACCTGCTCACGCAGCGGATGCAGGTGCACGAGAAAACCGCCTGGATGCTGCGTGCTCTCCTGGAAGGGAATTAAATGGCCGTCGTCGAGCTCACCAAGGAAAATTTCGAGCAGGTCATCACGTCGAATCCGACAGTGGTCGTGGATTACTGGGCGCCGTGGTGCGGGCCGTGCCGCGGCTTCGCGCCCGTGTTCGAGAGCGTCGCGGAGGCCAATCCCGACGTGGTGTTCGCCAAGGTGAATACCGACGACGAGCAGGAGATCGCGGCGCATTTCCAGATCCGCTCGATCCCGACGCTCATGGTGTTCCGCGAGCAGATCATCGTCTTCCAGCAACCGGGCGCGATGCCGAAAGGGCCGCTCGAGCAGGTCGTAGCCAAGGCGAAGACGCTCGACATGGACGAGGTGCGCAAGCAGATCGCCCAGCAGGAAACCGGCGCCACATCCGCGCCGGCCTGACGTCCCGGGGAGGCTAAAATGCCTCCCATGGACCAACCCGTACCGCCGCTGCGCGCGCGCCTGCGCGCGAACTACCTTCGTGATGAATCCGGGGCCGTCGCCGAGCTGTTGGCGGTGGCGCGCCTCGAGCCGGACGCCGCCCGCCGCGTGCAGGAGCGTGCCCGCTCGCTCGTGGAAAACGTCCGGACGCGGCAAAAGGCCGTCACGGGGATGCAATCGCTCCTGCGGGAATACGATCTTTCGTCCGCCGAAGGCGTGCTCCTCATGTGCGTCGCCGAGGCGCTGCTTCGCATTCCCGACGCGGCCACCGCGGACAAGCTGATCCGCGACAAGCTCTCCCAGGGCGATTGGGAGAAGCACGTGGGCCGCAACAACTCGCTGCTGGTGAACGCGGGCACGTGGGGGATGATGCTCACGGGCAAGCTCGTGAGCCTCGACGCCGCCGAGGCGGGCAACGCGGGCGCATGGTTCGGGCGCCTCGCAGCGCGGGCAGGGGAACCCGTCGTGCGCGTGGCGTTGCGCCAGGGCATGAAGCTCATGGCCGAGCAATTCGTCATGGGCCGCACCATCGACGATGCGCTCGCTCGCAGCATCGACGGCGACAACAAGGCCTATCGCCATTCGTACGACATGCTGGGCGAAGCGGCTTTCACCGCGGCCGATGCCGAGCGCTATTTCGTCGCCTACGAGAAGGCGATCGACGCGATCGCGGCGCACGCTGCGAGCTTGGGTCCCGGCCTTCGCCGGGGTGACAGCGCGGTCTTCGCCAAGCCCGGCATCTCGATCAAGCTTTCCGCGCTCCACCCGCGCTACGAATACGCGCAGCGCGATCGTGTCCGTTCCGAGCTGATTCCGCGCGTGCAGTCGCTGGTGGAGCGCGCACGGGCAGGCGACATCGGCGTCACGCTCGATGCCGAGGAGGCCGACCGCCTCGATCTCTCCCTCGAGATCTTCGAGAGCATCTTCACGTCGCCGGCGCTCCAGGGTTGGGAGGGCTTCGGCCTCGCGGTCCAGGCGTACCAGAAGCGCGCGCCATTCGTGGTCGACTGGCTCGCGGACCTCGCGCGCAAGCAGCGCCGGCGCATCATGGCGCGCCTCGTGAAGGGCGCCTACTGGGACAGCGAGGTGAAGCGCGCACAGATGCAGGGCCTCGCCGATTATCCGGTCTATACGCGCAAGGCCAACACGGACGTCTCGTACCTCGCCTGCGCCGCGAAGATGATCGCCGCGAAGGACGCGTTCTACGGCCAGTTCGCCACGCACAACGCGCATACGGTCGCGACGATCCTCGAACGCGCGGGCAAGGACCAGCCCTTCGAGTTCCAGCGGCTGCACGGCATGGGCGAGGACCTGTACGAGCAAGTGGTCGCGGCGGGCCACGCATGCCGCGTCTATGCGCCGGTGGGCAGCCACGAGGACCTGCTGCCCTATCTCGTGCGCCGCCTCCTCGAGAACGGGGCCAACACTTCATTCGTGAATCGCATCGCGGATCCGGCGATTCCCGTCGAGAGCGTGATCGCCGATCCCGTGGCGACGGTGGCCGCGCAAACGAGCGTGTCGAATCCGAAGATCCCGCTTCCGGCCGCGCTCTATGGCGATCGCGTCAACTCATCGGGATTCGCGTTCGCCGATGAAGCGGTGTCCGCGCCGATCGTCGCGCAGATCCAGGCGCTCGCGGCGAAGAACGATTTCGGGCAGGTACCCGACGCCGATGCCAACGCGGCGCGCTCGGCACTCGACAGGGCGAGCCGTGCCCGCATTCCTTCCGCGGACGAACGCGCGGCGATGCTCGATCGCGCCGCCGACCTCATCGAGGATGATCGCGTCGGGCTCATGGCGGTGCTCGCGCGCGAGGCGGGCAAGACGCTGCCCGACGGATTGGGCGAGGTTCGCGAGGCGGCCGACTTCTGCCGCTACTATGCGATGCTCGCTCGCAAGCACTTCGCCGCGCCCGAAGAGCTCACGGGTCCCACGGGCGAATCGAATCGGCTGCAGCTCGCGGGCCGTGGCCCGTTCGTGTGCATCAGCCCGTGGAATTTCCCGCTCGCGATCTTCGTGGGACAAGTCGCGGCCGCTTTCGCGGCGGGCAATCCCGTGATCGCAAAGCCCGCCGAGCAGACGCCGCTCGTCGCCGCGCGCGCGGTGCGGCTGCTCCACGAGGCCGGGGTTCCGGAAGACGCGTTGGTGCTCGCGCCCGGGCGCGGCGAGATCGTGGGCGCCGCGCTGGTCGCCGATCTGCGGACGGCCGGTGTCGCATTCACGGGTTCCACCGCCACGGCGCGCGCCATCAACCGCGCGCTCGCCGCGCGCGAAGGCCCCATCGTTCCCTTCATCGCGGAGACCGGCGGCCTCAATGCGATGTTCGTCGATTCCAGCGCGCTCGCCGAGCAGGTCGTCGCCGACGTGATCGCTTCCGCGTTCAACAGCGCGGGCCAGCGTTGCTCGGCGTTGCGCATCCTCTGCCTGCAGGAGGAGATCGCGCCGCGCGTGATCGAGCTCCTGAAGGGAGCGACCGCGGAATTGAAGCTCGGCGATCCGGCGCGCCTCGACACCGACGTGGGTCCGGTGATCGACGCCGAGGCGCTCGCGATGCTCGAAGCGCATGCGACGAAGATGGATCGCGAGGCGAAGCTCATCTGCAAGGCCGCGATGCCGAAGGACGCGGGAGCGCTTTTCTTCGCGCCGCGCGCCTACGAGATCGCGAGCCTCGATGCCATCGACCGCGAGGTGTTCGGCCCGATCCTGCACGTCGTTCGCTTCCACTCGTCGGATCTCGTCAAGACCGTGGACGCGATCAACGCCAAGGGCTATGGCCTCACGATGGGCATCCACAGCCGCATCGAGGACACGATCGAGTCCGTGCGCGCGCGCGCCTGCGCCGGCAACCTCTACGTGAACCGCAACATGATCGGCGCGACGGTGGGCGTGCAGCCCTTCGGCGGCGAAGGGCTTTCCGGCACCGGCCCGAAGGCCGGCGGCCCGCACTACCTCTTCCGCTTCGCCACCGAGCGCACGGTCACCGTGAATACGGCCGCGGCCGGCGGGAATGCTTCGCTCATCGCCAGCTCTGAATGACTAACTAAGGCCGGGAACACAGAGGACGCGGAGGTCCACAGAGGGCACAGAGGAAAGCCAAATCCATGATTGCTTCGTGACGAGCTCGAGCTTGGGCACGAAACGCCATCAGATTTTGGTTTTCCTCCGTGTTCCCGGCTTTAATCATCCAACTTGAAATTCGCACAGCGACTGATCGAAGGACGCCTCATCCGGCGCTACAAGCGGTTCCTCGCCGACGTGCAGCTCGCGGGCGAGGTCGTCACGGTGGCCTGCCCGAACACCGGATCGATGATGGGATGCGCGGAGCCCGGAAGCCGAGTGTGGCTCTCCGTGCACGACAAGCCGACGCGCAAGTACCGGCACACCTGGGAAATCGTCGAGATCGGTGGCGCGAAGCCGGTGATGGTCGGCATCAACACCGGGCTTCCGAACGGGCTGGTGCAGGAAGCGATCACCGGCGGCGCCATCGAGGAGCTGAAGGGCTACGCGACGCTCAGGCGCGAAGTCGGATTCGGCGAGGAGGGCAGCCGCGTGGACATCGTCCTCGAGAGTCCCCGGCGCAAGCGTTGCTACGTCGAGGTGAAGAACGTGACAGCGGCGGCGTCGCGCGGCATCGCGCTTTTTCCCGACAGCGTGAGCGAGCGCGGCGCGAAGCACCTTCGCGAGCTGATGCGCCTCAAGGCGGGCGGGGAGCGCCCCGTGCAGCTCTACTGCGTCCAGCGCGAGGACGTGAACGAGGTTCGCCCCGCCGACGCGATCGATCCGGAATATGGGCGCACGCTGCGCGAAGCGATGCAAGCCGGTGTCGAAGTGATGGCCTACCGCGCGCTCGTCACCCCGGAAGAGATTCGCATCGAGACGCGGATTCCCGTGGTGATCCCGTCCTAGGCCGGGACCCGATCTATTCTTCCGCGGTTTCCTTGAGTTTTCCCACGCCCTTCGGCCCTTTCGCGCCGGAGAGCAGCACGGCCATGGGCGTGCCGTCTTCCTTCCACGAACCCACGGCATCGCGCAGGAGCTCCACGAGCGTCTCGAACTGGTCGGGATGCGCGCCGAGCAACCCATCGATGTGGTCGTAGAGGATCACGAAGCCGTCGGATTCCATGTCCAGGTCCACGAGGCATTCCTCGAGCGCGTCCCAGTTGTGTCCGAAGCTCTTCGGGAAATGCAGCGCCAGGGCCACCGCGTTCAGCAGCTGCTCCTTGCGCGTGATGTTCTTGCCGTCGATGTGGAAATACGCGAATCCCGCCTTCTTCGCGGAGGCCTGCACCGAGCGCGCGTCGATGTTGGGCACGAACCAGACGCCGCCCTTGTTGGCGTCGAGGATCGCGTCGAGTGCTTCGATCGCCATGCGGTGCCCCTATTCGCGGATGCGGCGGAGATGCTGGTAATGGTCGTCGGAGTAGTAGAGCTCGCCCGCCGACCCGGTGACGATGCGCCGCGCGCCGCGGGTGCGGTCGCCCGGCGTCTTCACCGTGTACTCCCGATAATAGCCCCGCTTCTGCTTTGGCAAGAGTTCTTCGCGGTTGCTGAAGATGATCCCGTCTCTCGCATAGGGAAACGGGCCGCCCTTGTGGATGAGCCTCACGGTCTCGCGCGCTTCGGCGGGCAGGGCCGAAAACGCGATTTCGGCGCCGGCGAAGACGGGCGCCGGCGCCTTTTGCGCGATTGCAGCGGGGGCGAGGGCGACGGCGAGAGCGAGCGCGGCGAGGATCCGGGCGATCATGCGGCCGCCTCCGCCTTCGCGCGCTTTCCAGCGACCTTCGCCTCGAAGCGGTCGGCGAGGATGGCGTGGCGCTCATGCCGGCCTTCGCAGATCTTGTCCTGGCCATCGTGGGCCGAGACCTCGAACACGAGCTTGCGGCCTTCGACCGCGACGAGGCGCGTGCGCACTTCCACGGTGAGCCCGGGAGGCGTGGCCGCGAGATGCGAGAGATCCACGTGCGTGCCCAGCGTCTGTTCCGCGGGCCAGTCGAGGTGCGGCTTCACCAGCTCGATGCACGCCCACTCGACGAGCGCCACCATGTAGCCCGTCGCGAGGACATTGGGCATCAGCTGGAAATCGGCGGCCTCGGCGTAGATGCGCGGCACCGTCTTCGATTCCGGAACGCGGTAGCGAAAGGTCGCCTCGAGGCCCGGAAGCAGCGTCTGCCTCATCGCGCTAGCCCCCCTTGGGGCGGTGTGGGCAGTGCGTCTTGATGCAGTCGACGTAGAGATGGAGCTGGTGGTCGTGGATCTGGAAGCCGCGGTCCTTGGCCACCTTCGCCTGCCGCTTCTCGATCTCGGAGTCGTAGAACTCCTCCACGCGGCCGCATTGCAGGCACACCAGGTGATCGTGGTGCCCGCCCTCGTTGAGCTCGTAGACGGCCTTGCCGCTCTCGAAATGGTGGCGCACCAGCAGCCCCGCCTGCTCGAACTGGGTGAGCACGCGATAGACAGTGGCGAGCCCGATGTCCGAGTGGTCCTCGAGCAGCTTGCGATAGACGTCCTCGGCCGTGAGGTGGCGCTCCGGGCTGTGCTGGAACAGGTCCAGCACCTTCAGGCGCGGGACGGTCACCTTGAGGCCGGTGTCCTTAAGTTCTCGGGGGTCGCTCATGCGTGAATTATAATTCGTTCCATGCGAACCCTTGCCACGATGCTGCTCGCCCTTGCCCTGGGTGGATGCGGCCTGATCTACACGATCGACATCCAGCAGGGCAACTTCGTGACAGACGACCTGATCGAGAAGCTCAAGCCCGGCATGACGAAGTCCGAGGTGCGGCAGCTTCTCGGCACGCCGCTGCTCGTGGACGCCTTCCACCAGAACCGGTGGGACTACTATTTCAGCAACGTGAAGACCCGGCAGCAGCCGGATCCGTCCAGCCGCCTCTCGATCTTCTTCGAGAACGACAAGGTGAAGTCCTTCACCGGGAAGGGGCGGGCCGCGGCCCTCGCCCCCGTCGGCGGTACGACAGCGCCGCAGCCCACGGTCAAATGAACGCCGTTCGCCTCGCGATCGCGGGCGCGGGCGGTCGCATGGGCCGCGTCCTCCTCGAAGCGGCGACCACGACGCCGGGCGTCGCGCTCGGTGCCGCGCTCGACGTCGCGGGAAGCCCGCTCGCGGGCCACGACGCGGGCGAGCTCTGCGTGGCCGCCACCGGCGTGAAGATCGGCACCGACGTGGCCGCGGCGCTCGCGGACGCGGACGTCCTCATCGACTTCACCCGCCCCGAGGGAACACTGGCCCACGTGAAAGCCTGCCGCGCCGCGAAACGCGCGATCGTGATCGGCACCACGGGTATCCCGGCGGGCGGCGTCGAGGAGATCCGCGCCGCCTCGCGCGACATCGCGATCATGATGGCTCCCAACATGGCCATCGGCGTGCTCGTGATGGCGAAGCTCGCGGAAGTGGCCTCCCGCGTCCTCGGGCCCGAGTTCGACGCCGAGGTCTTCGAGATCCACCACAGCAAGAAAGTCGACGCGCCTTCGGGCACGGCGCTGATGCTCGGCAAGGCGGTGGCGAAGGCCCGGGGAGAGAACTTCGACGATGGGGCGGTCTTCGCGCGCCACGGCAACACAGGCGAGCGCAAAGGCGGGACCGTGGGCTTCGCCTCGCTTCGCGGCGGCGACATCGTGGGCGACCACACCGTGTATTTCGCGGGCACCGGCGAGCGCATCGAGCTCACGCATCGCTCGACCTCGCGCGCGACTTACGCGCAGGGCGCCATGCGCGCCGCGCGCTTCGTGGCCACGCAGAAGCCCGGCCTCTACGACATGGACGACGTGCTGGGCCTTCGCTAGACGAAGAGGCCGGCCACCGCGGCGGTCATGCAGGTCGCGATCGTGCCCGCCACGATCGATTTCATTCCCAGCTCGACGATTTCCCCGCGCCGCTCAGGCACCATCGCGCCCATCCCGCCGATCAGGATCCCGAGGCTTCCGAAGTTCGCGAAGCCGCAGAGCGCGTAGGTCATCAGCAGCTTCGAGCGCGGCGAGAGGGTTTCGGCCGGCACCTTCGCCATGTCGAGGTAGGCGATGAATTCGTTCAGCACCGTCTTCGTGCCGAGGAGGGCGCCCGCGGCGCGCGATTCCTCCCATGGCACGCCCGCCGTCCACGCGATCGGCGCGAAGAGCCATCCGAGGATCCGCTGGAGCGTGAGCGGCGCGCCATCGACGGCGGGCAGCAGCCCGAGGATCATGTTGGTGAGATAGACGAGCGCGATGAACACCACGAGCATCGCCGCGATCTGGAGCACGAGCGCGAGCCCTTCGATGGTGCCGCGCGTGATCGCGTCCATGGCGCTCGCATCCTGGCGGCCGATATCGGCGTTTTCCTCGTGGGTCATCGCGCCGGGCACCATCAGCGCCGACGCGACGAGCGCCGCGGGTGTGGCGACGATCGAGGCGATGAGGATGTGCCCGATGGCATCCGGCACGACGGGCGCGAGGATCGCGCCGTAGAGCGCCATCACCGTGCCGGCGATCGTTGCCATGCCGCAGACCATGACCATGAAGAGCTCGGAGCGGGAGAGCTTAACGAGGTAGGGCTTGATGACGAGCGGCGCTTCCACCATGCCCACGAACACGTTGGCCGCGGCCGAGAGCCCGACGGCACCGCCCAGTCCCATGGTGCGCTCGAGCACCCACGCGAAGGCCTTCACGACGAGCGGCAGGATCCGCCAATGGAACAGCAGCGCGGACAGGGCGCTCACCACGATCACGAGCGGCAACGCGCCGAAGGCGATCACGAACGAATTGCGCGGATCGGTCGTGGCGAAGGGAGGCGCGCCGCCGCCGAGATAGCCGAATACGAAGCTCGTGCCGGCGCGAGTGGCGTCCTGCAGCGCGTTCAACGCGTCGTTGGCGGCGAAGACGAAGCTTCGCACCGGCGCCACCAGGAGCAGCAGCGCGGATAGCGCCACCATGAGCGCGATTCCCGAGGCCACGAGGCGCCAGTCGACCCCTCGCCGGTCCTCCGAAATGGCCCAGCTGAGGAGGACCAGGATGGCGAGGCCCGCGAGCGCATGGAGAATGTCCATGGCCGCCGATTATGTCGGCTTTGGCGTCATCTTTCTGCTATAATTTCGTGCTGATGAAAACGGGACGAGCGAATAAAAGCTACTTGCGCTCGCCCGATTTTTTTCGGCCATAGAAAGCCGCTGCGCGGGAAACGACCGCTAAAACTAGACCGGAGCCGTACGTGTCACAGAAGACCCCCGCCGTCCTGGTACTTGCCGACGGGAGTGTTTTTCGCGGGCATGGGATTGGCGCCGACGGGCAGACCGTCGGGGAGGTCGTCTTCAACACGGCGATGACGGGCTACCAGGAGATCCTTACGGATCCCTCGTATGCCGGGCAGGTCGTCACACTCACTTATCCGCATATCGGCAACGTCGGGGCCAACCCCGAGGATGTCGAATCGCGTGCGGTGTACGCGGCGGGGCTCGTGATCCGCGACCTGCCGCTCGTGGCCTCGAACTGGCGCCACAAGGAAGACCTCGCGAGTTATCTCAAGCGCAACAAGCTGGTCGCGATCGCCGACATCGACACGCGCCGCCTCACGAGGATCCTTCGTTCGAAGGGCGCGCAGAACGGATGCATCCAGTCGGGCAAGATCGACGAGAAAGCCGCGCTCGCGGCCGCGAAGGCCGCGCCTTCCATGTCGGGACAGGATCTCGCGAAGGTCGTCTCCATCGACAAGGCCTACCACTGGAACGGCAGCCTCTGGGCGCTCGGGACGGGATACAAGGCCGACAGCGAGGCCCGGTTCAACGTGGTCGCCTACGACTACGGCGTGAAGCACAACATCCTGCGCAATCTCGCCGAGCGCGGCTGCAAGGTGACCGTGCTTCCCGCGACCTCCACTTCGAAGGACGCGCTCGCGCTGAAACCCGACGGCGTCTTCCTCTCGAACGGACCGGGCGATCCGGAACCCTGCGACTACGCGATCAAGGCGATCCGCGAGATCGTCGCCACCGGCACGCCCGTCTTCGGGATCTGCCTCGGCCACCAGCTGCTGGGACTCGCGGCGGGCGCGAAGACGATGAAGATGAAGTTCGGCCACCACGGCGCGAACCATCCGGTGCAGGATCTCGCGAGCGGCCGCGTCTTCATCACCAGCCAGAACCACGGCTTCGCCGTCGACGAGAAGACGCTGCCCGCGAACGTGCGCGCCACGCACCGATCGCTTTTCGATGGATCGCTCCAGGGCATCGAGTTCACCGACAAGCCGGCCTACAGCTTCCAGGGCCATCCCGAGGCGAGCCCCGGCCCGCGCGAGATGGCGTATCTCTTCGACCGCTTCGTATCGATGATGGAGAAGAAGAAGGCGAATGCCTAAGCGCACCGACATCAAGTCGATCCTCATCATCGGCGCGGGCCCGATCGTGATCGGCCAGGCGTGCGAGTTCGATTACTCGGGCGCGCAGGCCTGCAAGGCGCTGCGCGACGAGGGCTATCGCGTGATCCTGGTGAATTCGAATCCCGCCACGATCATGACGGATCCGGAGATGGCCGACGTCACGTACATCGAGCCCATCACGTGGCGGATGGTGGCGCGGATCATCGAGAAGGAGCGCCCCGACGCGCTGCTGCCGACGATGGGCGGCCAGACGGCGTTGAACTGCGCGCTCGACCTCGCGCGCGAGGGCGTGCTCGACAAGTTCGAAGTCGAGATGATCGGCGCGAAGAAGGAAGCGATCGACAAGGCCGAGGACCGCGAGAAGTTCAAGAACGCGATGGCCAAGATCGGGCTCGAATCGCCGCGCTCCGCGCTCGCGCACTCGCTGGAGGAGGCCAAGCAGGTCCAGGCGATGGTGGGATTCCCCACGATCATCCGGCCCTCGTTCACGCTCGGCGGCACCGGCGGCGGCATCGCCTACAACGAGGAAGAGTTCGAGACCATCTGCAACCGCGGGCTCGACGCGTCTCCCACCAAGGAGCTGCTGATCGAGGAGTCGGTGATCGGCTGGAAAGAGTTCGAGATGGAAGTCGTCCGCGACAAGATGGACAACTGCATCATCATCTGCTCCATCGAGAACCTCGATCCCATGGGCGTGCACACGGGCGACTCGATCACCGTCGCGCCGGCGCAGACGCTCACGGACAAGGAATACCAGATCATGCGCGACGCCTCGATCGCGTGCCTGCGCGAGATCGGCGTCGAGACCGGCGGCTCCAACGTGCAGTTCGCCATCAACCCCGCGGACGGGCGGATGGTGATCATCGAGATGAACCCGCGCGTGTCGCGCTCCTCGGCGCTCGCGTCGAAGGCCACGGGCTTCCCGATTGCGAAGATCGCGGCGAAGCTCGCGGTGGGCTACACGCTCGACGAATTGAAGAACGACATCACGGGCGGAGCGACGCCCGCGTCCTTCGAGCCGACGATCGACTACGTCGTGACGAAGGTGCCGCGTTTCGCCTTCGAGAAATTCCCCCAGGCCGACGACCGGCTCACGACGCAGATGAAGAGCGTGGGCGAAGTGATGGCCATCGGGCGCAACTTCCAGGAGTCGCTGCAGAAGGCGCTGCGCGGTCTCGAGGTGGGCGTCGATGGCTTCAACCTCAAGTCCGTCGACATGGACAAGATCGAGGACGAGCTCGCGTATCCGCGCGGCGAGCGCCTCTGGTACGTGGCGGATGCCTTCGGCATCGGGATGTCGCTCGAGGAGATCCAGCGCTTCACGAGGATCGACCCGTGGTTCCTGGTGCAGATCAAGGAGCTCGTGGACATCGAGCTCGAGATCGAGAAGAAGGCGTTCGCGGATTTCGACGCGGCGGCGCTGCGCGAGCTGAAGCGCAAGGGCTTCTCCGACCGGCGCCTCGCGTACCTCTGGAAGACGACCGAGCACGAGGTGCGCAAGCGCCGCCACGCGCTCGGCATCCGTCCCGTGTTCAAGCGCGTGGACACCTGCGCCGCCGAATTCGAGACGGGCACGGCGTACATGTATTCCACGTACGACGAGGAAGACGAGTCGCAGCCCACGAACGCGAAGAAGATCATGGTGCTGGGCGGCGGTCCGAACCGCATCGGGCAGGGGATCGAGTTCGACTACTGCTGCGTCCATGCCGCGCTCGCGCTTCGCGAGGACGGCTACGAGACGATCATGGTCAACTGCAACCCGGAGACCGTGTCGACCGACTACGACACGTCGGACCGGTTGTACTTCGAGCCGCTGACCCTCGAGGACGTGCTCGAGATCGTCGACCTCGAGAAGCCGG
>DATGGI010000014.1:0-17328 GCA_035308545.1 Usitatibacter sp. | reverse complement strand
CTTCGGCGGCGGCGAGGTACTGCTCGCGCGAGAAGAGCAGCGTCACGTTGATGGGCACGCCCGCGAGGATCGACTGCTCGATTGCCGCGATGCCCGCGCGCGTGCCCGGTATCTTGATGAAGAGGTTGGGGCGGTCCGCCTGGGCGTGCAGTTGCGTAGCCGATGCGACGGTTCCATCCGCGTCGTTCGCCAGCAGTGGCGAGACTTCCAGCGAGGCCCAGCCGAGCACGCCGCCGCTCCTGTCGTGGGCCGGCCGGAAGAGGTCCGCCGCCTCGGTGAGGTCTTCCAGCGCGAGCTCGAAGAAGAGCGCCTCGCCCGAAAGGCCGGCCCGCGCCTTGGCGCGGATCGCGTCGTCGTAGGCGTCGCTCTTCTCGATGGCCTCGTCGAAGATGGACGGGTTCGAAGTGAGCCCCGTCACCGAGAAGTCGCTCACGTAGCGGGCGAGCGTCCCATTGCGCAAGATCGTGCGGGTGATGTTGTCGAGCCAGATCTGCTGGCCCATCTCGTGAAGCTGCTTCGTCGGATTCATGTCGCCTCCTGGCATCTCGAGTCCCACTCGAGCAGGTCGCCGATCCGCTCCACGGCGATGTCGGCCGGTTCCTGGATGGATCGCGCGTCCTGCGCGTAATGTCCCTGTCGCACGAACACGCTCGTGAGGCGGCCGTGCCAGGCCTCCTTCATCGCCGCGAGGATTCGCGCCTTGTCGTCCACCATCACGTAGTGGCTGGCCGGATGGCGGCGCCCGACGTCGTCGAGCATCGCCTCCTTGTGGATGTAGATGAGGACGCGGCCCCCGACCGCGTCCCAGATTCCCGATCGCCGCACCTTGTGCGGCTGGAAAACGACGTCGCCATCGGAGAGGATCACCGTCGGGCCGCGGCGCGAAAGGTGCTCGATCACGTCGAGCGCGCCGGGGTAGAGCCGCTCCGCGAATGGGTAGTCCAGCAGGAACGCGGACATCTGCAGCAGGCGCGGATCTCCCTTCGAGGAGACGCGATAGCGTTGCAACGCGCCGAGGTAGTCGGCATAGCCCAGCTCGACCCGCAGCTCCTCGAAGATGTCCCAGTACCGGTCGCGCTCCGTGGCGCCGAATTCGCTCGCGAGGTGCTTGCTCAGGTCGAGCTGCACGCGATCGTTGTCGAGCAGCGTGTTGTCGCAGTCGAGCAGGAACACCACGTCCTCAACCGGCATCGGCATCGGCCGCTCCCGGGTTGCGCCAGCGGCCGTCGCCGCGGATGAGGGCATCGGCTTCGGGCGGCCCCCAGCTGCCGCGCTCGTACGGAATGCTGCGCGGATGGTCCACGAGGACGGGATCGACGACCGACCATGCGGCCTCGACTGCATCTTCGCGAGTGAAGAGCGCTTCGTTGCCCGCCATGGCGTCGCCCAGCAGGCGTTCGTACGGAGCTTCGCCGCGCGGCTGCTCGTCGGCGAGGTCGAGCTCGCGCTGGTCGCCGACGAAATCCTTGCCGGTGCGCTTCACGCGGGCGGCGAGCGCGATGGCCGAATTCGGCGAGAGGCGGAAGCGCAGGTAGTTGGCGTCGCTGTCCGATATGGGCGAATCGGCGAACATCCGCTGCGGAGGCGCCTTCAGCCGGACGATCACCTCGGCCGCGGTCGTGGCGAGGTATTTGCCGGAGCGCAGATACCACGGGACTCCGTCCCATCGCCATGAATCGATGAAGAGCCGCAGGGCGCAGAACGTCTCGACGTCGGAATCCTTCGCAACTCCCGCCTCGTTGCGGTAGCCGGCGTATTGGCCACGCACAACGTCTTCCCGGACGAGCGGACGCATCGCCCTCAGGATATCGGCGGTCTCGCCATGCGCGGCCTCGAACCCGCGGTAGGGCGGAGGCTCCATGGCGAGGAGGGCTACGATCTGGAAGAGATGGTTCTGGATCACGTCGCGCAGGCACCCGGCGGTCTCGTAGAACGCGCCGCGCCCCTCGACGCCGAAATCCTCCGCGAGCGTCACCTGCACGCTCGACACGTAGTTGCGATTCCAGATCGGCTCGAGGAACGAGTTGGCGAAGCGGAAATAGAGGAGGTTCATGATCGCTTCCTTCGCGAGGAAGTGATCGATGCGGAAGATCGAGTCCTCCGGAAACACGGTGCGCGCCACGCGGCCGAGCTCCCGCGCGGAAGCAAGGTCCCGCCCGAAGGGTTTTTCGACGATGACGCGGGCGCCGCTCGCGAGGCCCGCGGCGCCGAGGCTTTCGATCACCTTCGGAAAGAGCCCGGGCGGAATCGCGAGGTAGTGCGCCGGGTGCCGCGCATCGCCGAGCGCTTTCTTCAATGCGGTGAATGTCCCGGGATCGTTGTAGTCGCCGCCGACGTAACGAAGCGATGCCAGGACGCGATCCAGGGCCGGCACGTCGTCCACCGCTCCCGAAGCCTCGATGGCTGCCTTCGCGCGATCGCGCAACTGCGCAAGCGTGAGGTTCGAGGAGGCGACTCCGATCACCGGCACGTCCAGCGCATGGCGCTTCGCCATCGCGTAGAGGGCCGGGAAGATCATCTTGCGGGCGAGATCCCCCGTGACCCCGAACAGCACCAATGCGTCCGAACGGCCCGTCTCCCCTCCGAGTGTCGCCATCTGAATGGGATTCACGCCGGGGGTCGAAGTTCCCCCGCCCTGTAGTCACCGTCCGACAGGCGATCCCGAAACGGCCGATATCCCCGGTCCCGCGACCCCGATAGTCTCCCAAGAGGTACTTTTCGAGGATGCGTCATGAACAACACGACGACGATGAAGCACGTCCTGCCGCCGTTGCCGTACGACCCGGCGGCTCTCGAGCCGCACATCGACGCGAAGACGATGACGATTCACCACGACAAGCATCACGCGACCTACGTGGAGAAGCTGAACAAGGCGATCGAGCCCTATCCCGAGCTCGAAGAGCGCTCCGCATCGTGGCTGCTTCTCAACATCGACAAGATTCCGGAGGTCGTGCGCACCGCGGTCAGGAACAACGCGGGCGGGCACGTGAACCACAGCCTCTTCTGGAAGGCGATGTCGCCCAAGTCGAAAGGCAAGCCCTCCGGGCGCCTCGCGGACGCCATCGCCCGGGATTTCGGCAGCTTCGAGCGGTTCAAGACGCAGTTCGACCAGGCGGGAGCCGACCTCTTCGGATCGGGATGGACGTGGCTCGCGCGTTCGAGCCACGACGGCCGGCGCCTGGTGATCCTCTCGACCGCCGGCCACGCAAATCCGATGGTCACCGGCCATTTCCCGATCCTGCTGAACGACGTCTGGGAACACGCCTACTACCTCAAGTACCAGAACCGCCGGCCCGACTACCTGCATGGCTGGTGGTCGGTCGTCGACTGGGATGAAGCCGCCCGCCGCTTCGAACGTTCGGAAGATCCGAACGCCAACGCCGAATAGGAGAATGGACATGCGCCGCACAATCGCCGGACTCGCAATGCTGCTTGGCTCCGCCACATCGTCGTTCGCGCAGTTCAGCATGAACTTCGACATCCCGGGCGCGCAGATCGGAATCAACGTGCCCGTGTATCCGTCGCTGCAGCCGATCCCCGGCTACCCGGTGTATTACGCGCCGGGGATGAGCTCCAACTACTTCTTCTACGACGGGCTCTATTGGGTGTTCGACGGGCAGAACTGGTACGCGAGCTCCTGGTACAACGGCCCGTGGTCGCTCGTCGATCCGCTGGATGTGCCGGTGTTCGTGCTTCGCGTCCCGGTCCGCTACTACCGAGTGCCGCCGCCGTATTTCCACGGGTGGCGCACGAGCGACGCGCCGCATTGGGGCGACCACTGGGGCCAGTCGTGGACGTCGCGTCGCACGGGTTGGGATCAGTGGAATCATGGCTCCGCGCCTGCAGCCGCGCCGCTGCCGACGTACCAGAAGCAATATTCCGGCAGCCGCTATCCGCAACAGCCGTCGCAACAGGCCTCGCTCGAGTCGCGCAACTATCGCTACCAGCCGAGGGATCCGGTCGCGCAGCAGCACTTCCAGCAGGCGAGGACGCAAGCGGCCGCCGCGCCGGCACAGCAGCAGCCCGCGCCGCAACAGCGGACAGCGCAGGAACAGCGGCCCGTGCCGAATGCGCAATCTCCGCTCAACGGACGCCAGCCCGCTCCGGCGACGCGCGAGCAGCAAGCCACGAGGCAGGTGCAGGAGCGTCCGATCCCGCAACATCCGGCTCCGCAACAACAGGCGGAGCACAGGCCTCAACCGGCACCCGCGCCTGTGCGGGCGCAGCCGGCCCCGAAGCCGCAAGCGCAGCCGCAGGTCACCCAGGCAGAGCGCAAGCCGCCGCAGCCCCAGGTGGAACACAAGGCGCCGCCGCTGCAGGTATCGCAGGCTGAGCGCCAACCGCAGCGGCCGGCGCAAGCGCAGCAACCCCAGGCGCATCCGCAGGAGAAGGGCGAACAACGCAAGAACGAACCGGGCAGCGAGCAGAATCACGAAGGTCGATGATCCGCGCGTTGCTCACTGCGATGCTGCTGGCGTTCGCGGGCGCTTCGGGCGCGCAGGATGCGACGGGTTTGGGCGAGCTTCCGCAAGGCAAGTCCGCCATGTCGGGCGCGGGACGCGCGAAGTCGATCTCGTTGCCCGCGGCCTACGCCTTCGGCGCGCGCAGCGTCCAGGCGCCATTGCTCTCATCGGCCGATCCGGGTCCGGAAGCCTCGCATCACCAGGACCCGGTCCACGGCGGCGCGCGGGGGAGTTGCGAGAACTCGGGCGCGGCGTTGTGCTATGACGCGTCCGACAACCACATCATCTATAGGCCCGCGCGACAGTTCATGCCGACCGTGAACGGCCTCACGGCGGAGAACGTCTCGGTGCGGCGCCACGGGATCCACTTCAAGTACAGCTTTCCCTAGTCGCCGGACTTGCGGGGCGGGGCGAGGATGCGATCGTAGGTCGCCAGGTCGGCGCGGTAGCATCCGCACGCGGCGCCGATGAGGCGCTTCCTGTCGAGAATCGTGATGTCGCCGCGCGCATAGCGGATGAGCTTGCGCGAGCGCAATGCCGTCGCCGCGCGCGTGACGCCGACACGCCGGACGCCCAGCATGTAGGCGAGGAATTCGTGCGTGATGCGGAACCGGTCGGAATGGGAGCGATCCGCTGTCATCAGGAGGTAGCGCGCGAGGCGTTCCTCCACGACGTGGAACCTGTTGCACCCGGCGGTCTGTTCCAGTTGGCTCACCCTCACGAAGAGATACCTGTGGATGACCTGGAGCAGCGCGCGGCTGGAACCGAGCTCGCTCCTGAAGCGCGCGGCGCTCATCCGCCAGGCCCGGCCCGGGCCCTGCACGACCGCGTGCACCTGCTTGGTATTCACGCCGAGGGCGAGCGGCGCGCCGAGCATGCCCTCGTTGCCGACCAACGCCACCTCGAGGCTCGCTTCGTTGTTCACCTTGAGCACGAGCGAGACGAAGCTGCCGGTCGGGAAGTAGACGTCGCGAAGGATTTCGCCGGGCTCCGCGAGAATCTCGCCGAATTCGAGCTCCACCGGCTCGCAGCCGCCGAGAAGGCGCTCGCGGTCTCTCGCCGGAAGCTCGTCGAGCAGGCGATTCGTGACGGATTCGCGTTTCATGGGCGCAATGTAGGTCGGTCCCCGGCTTGCGTCTGCGCGATAGCGAACATAGCAATGCGTTCGATACCGCACAGACGAATCGGTCGAGCCCCGGTAACTTGCCGCATCGACACGGATCCAGGGCAGCACCGGCGTCGAGGCCTCGGGAAGCGCACCTTGCGCATCAGTCCCGGCCATCACCCGGAGAATCCAAATGACAAACCTCAAACGCTTCTTCTCTATCCTGGCCGCGGTGGCCATGGCGACGGCCCTCGGTTGCGCCTCGACGGCGAAACATGAAGGCACCGGCGAATACGTCGACGACAGCGTCATCACCACGAAGGTGAAGGCCGCCATCCTCGACGAGCCGACGCTCAAGTCCGCCGAGATCAACGTCGAGACCTTCAAGGGCATCGTGCAGCTGAGCGGCTTCGTGAGCTCGCAGTCGAATGTCGACAAGGCCATCGTGGTCGCGCAGCAGGTCGGCGGCGTGAAGTCGGTCAAGAACGACATGCGAGTCAAGTAGTAGTAGTCCTCGCCCGGGAGACCGGGCTTTTTTCTCTTGCTCCGGAATGCCATAGATGAACGCAGTCATGAGAATCGCCCTTGCGGCGGCGGGCCTTGCCTTCGCGGCGCCCGTGTTCTCGCAGATCACGTTCTACGAGAACGACAACTTCCGCGGCAAGACCTTCACGACACAGAGGCCGATCGAGGACTTCGAGCGCTATGGCTTCAATGATCGCGCCTCGTCGATCGTGGTCATCCTCGACCGGTGGGAGGTCTGCGAAGACGTCCGTTTCGGCGGCAAGTGCGTGGTCCTGCGCCCCGGGCGGTATGCGTCCCTGGCATCGCTGGGCATGAACAACAGGATCTCGTCGGCGCGGATGGTGGGCAGCAACGCGCAGGTCGATGAGCATCGCTATGCGCCCGCTCCGATCGTCGACACCGGCGACTACCGCCGCCGCGACAACGAGCGTGTCTATGAAGCGAACGTCACTTCCGTCCACGCCGTGGTCGGCCAGCCCGAGCAGCGATGCTGGATCGAGCGCGAGCAGGTGCAGGATCGCGGGGGTCCGAACGTCGGTGGAGCCGTCGTCGGAGCGTTGATCGGCGGCGTGCTCGGCCACCAGGTCGGCAATGGACGCGGCAACGATCTCGCGACCGCGGGTGGCGCGGTCGCAGGCGCCGTCGTGGGTTCCAACGTCGGGCGCGACAACAGCGCGCAAACGCAGGACGTCCAGCATTGCACCAGCGTGCCGAGCCACGCGCAGGCGCAATACTGGGATGTCACGTACGAATTCCGCGGCCAGGAGCACCGGATGCAGGTGACCCATCCTCCCGGGAAGACAGTGACCGTGAACGAGCAGGGTGAGCCGCGCGCATGAACATGGTTTTTTCCCCGAGGTGACGGCGCAACGGCGCGACGCCCCATTCGCTATCCGTTGGGCGCTGCTCGCGGCAGGAATCCTCGCGATCGTCGCGGGTTGCGCCTCCCTGCCGCCGGGCTCGGATTATCCGCGGACGAAGTCGAATGCCCTCACGCGGCCCGAGCAGACCCGCATCGGGGCACAGCTAGGGGCCGTGAAGGCCGAGCACGCGGGAACATCCGGCTTCAAGCTGCTGCCCGTGGGCATCGACAGCTTCCTGCTGCGAATGGAGATGGCGCAGGCGGCGGGACGCACGCTCGACATCCAGTACTACCTCATCCAAAGCGACGACACGGGGCAGCTGCTCATCGAGGCGATGCTCCAGGCGGCCGATCGTGGCGTGCGGGTGCGCGTGCTGCTCGACGACGCCGGCTCTTTCGGCCGCGACGCGCCGATCAGGACCGTCGCCGGGCATCCGAACATCCAGCTGCGGCTCTTCAATCCGTTCGCCTATCGCGGGAGCGTCGGGTTCCTTCACGTCGCCGAGTTCGTGGGCGATGCGTCGCGGCTCGACCACCGGATGCACAACAAGCTCTTCGTGGTCGACAACGAGATCGCCATCGTGGGCGGACGCAATCTCGGCGACGAATACTTCCAGGCCGATCGCGACGTGGACTTCGGCGACTACGACGTCATCGCGGCCGGCCCGGTCGTGAACCAGCTCTCGGCGAGCTTCGACGCCTACTGGAACAGTCCCATGGCGATTCCGATCGAAGCGCTCGGCGGCGAGGTTCCGACGCCTCGCGAGCTGGACGACTATCGTGACCTTCTCGCCGCGCACCACGCGCAACTGATGGACTCCGGCGTTCCGTACGCGCGCTCGCTCGCCGCCGGAGAGCCGCTCGCGGCCATGCTCGCGGGCAAGTCGTCGCTCGTGTGGGCGAAGGCCGAAGTCATCTACGACAGCCCGGAGAAAACCAGGATCGAAGACGGCGAGCAGGGCGGACGGCTGCTTCGCAAGCGCCTCGGCGACGTGGCGAGCCAGGTCCAGACGGAGCTGATCGTCGTGTCGCCTTATCTCGTGCCCGGCCCGGCCGGGATGAGTTTCTTCAGGGAATTGCGCGATCGCAACGTGAAGGTGCGCATCCTCACCAACTCCCTCGCATCGTCCGATGTCCCCCTCGTCCACTCGGGCTACCAGGCCTACCGCAAGCCGTTGCTTGAAATGGGCGTGGATCTCTTCGAGGTTCGTCCCGTGCCCGGTCATCCCGTCGACCGGGAACATGGGTCGAAGATGCGCAGCTCGGGCCTTTACTCGCTGCACGCGAAGGCCTTCGTGTTCGACCGCCGGCGTGTGTTCATCGGGTCGATGAACCTCGACCAGCGCTCGCTGCACGTCAACACGGAAGTCGGCTTGATCATCGACAGCCCCGAGCTCGCGCGCCAGGTGGCCCAGCGCGTCGCGGACATCATGTCGCCGGCCAACAGCTACGTCGTGGTGCTGGACGAGGCCGCGGTCTCCGGCGGCGAACGCCGGTTGATGTGGCGCACGCTCGAGGACGGCAAGACGGTGGACTTCCACGAGGAGCCCGCGGCCACGGTCGGACAGAAGATGGAATCCCGCTTCTTCGCGCTCTTTCCCCTCGACGAGATTCTCTAAGCGGGACCGGGCGGCCGGGCTCTGTGCGGTAGCAGACGGACGGCGCGAATGCGCGCCTGTAACCTCTTCCCATCAGAGCAGACGGCTCCGAGACAACTCCAGCAGGGAAAAATCAACATGAATTGGGACCGCATCGAAGGCAACTGGAAGCAACTGAAGGGCAACGTCCGCGAACAGTGGGCGAAGCTCACCGACGACCAGCTGGAAGCCATCGCCGGCAAGCGTGAACACCTGGTCGGAAAGATCCAGGAGGCCTACGGAATCACCAAGGAGGAGACCGAGAAGCAAGTCTCCGCCTGGCAGGAACACCAGAACAAGATCGAACACGCCAAAGCAGCGACCCTGAAGGAAATCCAATGAACAGAACTACCCAGACCGCCATCGCCGCCGCAGTGAGCCTCGTGTTCAGCGCCGCCGCCATGGCCGGCAGCATGTCGAAGTCGGACTACAACGTGGCCAAGGACAACATCCACGCCGATTACAAATCGGGCAAGGCGGCTTGCGACGCGCTCCAGGCCAATGCGAAGGACATCTGCCTCGCCGAAGCCAAGGGCAAGGAGAGTGTCGCGATGGCCGACCTCACGGTGGTCTACAAGCCCACCACGAAGTCCCGCTATGACGCGCGCATCGCCAAGGCGGACGCCGAATACTCGGTCGCGAAGGAGAAGTGCGACGACCAGTCCGGCAACGCGAAGGACGTCTGCGTGAAGGAAGCCGAGGCCGCGCACGTCACCGCCAGGGCCGATGCCAAAGCGCACATGAAGACCGTGGAAGCGAAAGAGACGGCCCACGAGAAGACCGTGGACGCCCGTGTCGATGCGAACAAGCAGATCGCCGACGCGCAGAAGACCGCGGCCTCCGACAAGCGGGATGCCGACTACGCCGTGGCGAAGCAGAAGTGCGACGCGCAGGCCGGTGATGCCAAGGACCGTTGCGTGGTCGAGGCGAAGGCGCTCTACGGAAAGTCGTAAGGAATCGGTTTCCCTGCAGTGAAGGGGATCGCCCACGGGCCAGGCCGCATGTTTGCGGTGCTGGCCCGTTCCTTGAGTGCCTGGGTCGACCATCGGGCCGGCAGCAAGGGCGCGGCCCTCGCGTTCTACACGCTCTTCTCGATGGCTCCCATCCTCGTCCTCGCTACGGCGGGTGCGGGGTTCTTCTTCGGCAGCGACGCGGCGCAGGGCGAGATCGTCGCGCAGCTCGAGGGCCTCGTCGGACGCGATGGCGGGAAAGCGATCCAGGCATTGCTCGCCGGCGCGCGGGATCCCGCCTCGGGACTCGCGGCGACCCTTGCCGCGGGCGTCTTGTTGCTGGTGGGCGCCACCAGCGTCTTCGTCGAGCTGAAGGCGAGCCTCGACGAGATGTGGGGCATCGATCCGCCCAAGGGCCTCGCCGTCATCGCGTTCCTTCGAACCCGCCTCTATTCCTTCGGGCTCGTCCTGGTGCTCGCCTTCCTGCTGCTCGTTTCCCTCGTGGTGAGCGCGGCGCTCGCGGTGCTGGAGCGCCATGCCGACGGGCTCTGGAGCAATTCCTACGAGCTCTTCGCGGTCTTGTCCTCCGCGATCGCCTTCGCAGTGATCGCAAGTCTCTTCGCGCTGATCTTCAAGGCGTTGCCCAATGCGCCGCTATCCTGGCCCGACGTATGGACCGGCGCGGTGTTCACGGCCGGCTTGTTCAGCCTCGGCAAATACCTGATCGGCCTCTACCTGGGCACGAGCGCGGTGGCATCGAGCTTCGGTGCGGCCGGATCGCTCATCGCACTGCTGTTGTGGGTCTACTACTCGGCGCAGATATTCTTCCTGGGCGCCGAGTTCACGAGGCAGTACGCGACCGAGTACGGAAGCCTGCGAGGCCGGTGATCGCGAGCAGTGCCGCGAGGATGATCAGCGCCCACTGGGAAAGCGTGGGCACGCGAAGGGCACCCGCACCACCGCTGCCGGGACCGGGAAGACCGGTTCCCACGAATGCGCCGCATGCATTGGACGCGTTGCCGGCCAGCGTCACTGCGCCGTTGCGCGCGAGGGCCCTCCCGGCTACCGAAGCGCCCGTATTCGTCGTGACGCTGGTGAGCGCCACGATGTTTCCCTGGAACGCGGTGGTGGTCCCGAGCGTGGCGGAGCTGCCGACCTGCCATGACACGCCGCACGCCGAGCCGCCGTTGATGATGTTCACTGCGGACGCCGCGGCCGTCGTGAGGGTGCTTCCGATCTGGAAGATGAAGACCGCGTTGGGATTGCCCTGGGCGTCGAGCGTGAGCGTTCCCGTGAGTTGCGCCGAGGAGTTGAAGCAATAGACGCCGGGAGGCAGCACGGGAACCGTGCCGAGGTCCTGGCCGGTGAGGTTCACGTTGCACGCCTGGCCGGCCAATGTGTTGTACGCCGTGGTGAGGTCGGTCTGGGCAGTTCCCGCGACCGCATCGGCTGCGTGGATCGTTCCCGAGACGGTGCACGGCGGAACCGGGTAGCCCGTGATCGAGGCCGCGCCATTGGGCGAGATGCCGAGATCCCCGGTGACCGCGGAAGCCACGGTGCACGTCACCGCGGTTGCTCCGAGTACCGCGAAGGGCTGCACGGTCGCCAGGTAGGTCTGGGCCGATGCGGGAGTCCAGATGGCGAGGAGCACGGCCAGTCCGGCGAGGGGTGCGGCGAGTCTGTGGAATGTCTTCATTCACGATGCTATCGCCCGGGCCGCGGGGTCGTCTGTACGGTAGCGAACAGACCGCGCGAGCGACGTTGGGCACACTCCGCAGCATGAAGAATCCTGTCTCGCGCTCGAAGTCGGCTCCGCTCGCACTCGCCCTTGGGCTCGTCGCAGTGGCCGCCGGCTGCACGTCGCCCGCGTCCCATCCCAATCAAGTCCACGAGCCAGGGTGGACGGATACGGGCACGCCTGCGCGTCCGGTCAGCATCGATCGGCTGGCGCGGTACTACGTCGACGAGGATGGGGTCCTGTGGGACGAGCGTGGCAGGAAATACGAGGAGGACACGCAATGATCCGGCGCGACGCGTGCTCCAGCGCACAGACGCCTTCGCCTCGCTAGCCCATCGTGTTCCAGCATGCGGGGCGTCCCGCGGTACCCACACAAAGGAAACAGGAAATGGACAAGAAATCCGCGTTCGTCACGAAGATGGAAACGCAGCTGAAGGGCTGGAATTCGGACGTCGACGCTCTCGAGGCCGAAGGCGAGAAGATGAAGGGCAAGGCGCGCGTCGCCTACAGCGACCAGGTGAGGAACCTCCGCGCATGCAGCGACGCGGCGCGCAAGACCTTCCACGAGATGCGCATCGCGACCGAGTCGGCCGCCGAGCAGATGCAGGCCGGCATGGAAGCGGCCTGGGACTCGATGCAGAAGACGCTGAAGAGAGTCTCGACCGATCTGAGGAAATAGCTTTTCGGTGCGACAGCGCACCGACAGGGGTGTGGGTCACGCACTAACCTGCGTATGCAACCAAATACAGAGGAACAACCATGAAACAAATGATGCTTTCGGAATTGATCAAGCGCCCGCTGCTGCTCGCGATCGTCGCGACGTTCGCTGTCGCTTGCGCGGACACGCAGCCCATCTATCATTCACAGGCCGATCCGGTGAGCTATACGGGCCCCGCGGGTCCTGCCGGTCCTGCCGGTGTCGCGGGTCCGCAAGGCGCAACCGGCGCGACCGGTGCACCCGGTGTTGCGATGGCCGGTCCCAGGGGTGTTGACGGACCTGCCGGTCCCGCTGGAATGGCGGGAGAGACGGGAGCAACAGGCGCTCCGGGCAAGATGGCAATGGGTCGCACGGGCGAAGCAGGTCCCGCCGGTCCGGCTGGAGCACCAGGCGCCATGGGACAGACGGGCGAGCAGGGCACCAGCCTCGCGGGTCCCGCCGGCTCGATGGGGCGCACGGGTCCCGCAGGTTCGCAGGGCGTGACGGGTAGCGTCGGCGCTCAAGGTCCGACGACCTACGGCCCGACAGGTCCTGCAGGCGCCACGGGCGTTGCCGGTGTGCAAGGCGCAACCGGAAATGCAGGTGCGCAAGGCAAAGCGGAACTCGCCGGCGTGAGCGGTCCTTCCGGATACGCGGGCAACACGGGTCCCCAGGGCGCGGTCGGCCAGACGGGCGCCCAAGGCCCGGCCGGATCGATGAACGTCGCCAACGGCTGGACGTTCTACAGGGACTTCACGTTCGCGGGTCGCAGCGACGACATCGTGAGTTCCGACAGCGACAAGGCGCGCCAGATCGCGGACTACTCCAGGAAGAATCCGTCCAACCGCATCGCGATCGACGGCATGAACCAGCGTTATGTCCACAGCGTGTATGACGCGCTGGTCGATGCCGGCGTGCCGGCGGGCAGGATCGAGACCGGCACGTACCGCAACCCGCAGTCCAGGGGCGACCACCAGGTCGTGGTGCTGGTCAGCAACTAGTCGATCAACTGCAATCGAAGCAAACGGGCGGCGTGATCGAGAGACCACGCCGCTTGTCGCGACACAGCCAGGAGAATGAACAGATGAGCCAGATCCAATCCGACATCAGGACGGATGCCACGAAAGAGCGGTTGTTCGAGGAATTCAACTCGGTCGTCACCGAAACCGAGAGCCTGCTGAAGTCCCTCGCGGGCGCCAGCGGCGACAAGGCCGGCGCGCTCCAGGCGAGAGTCGCGCAACAGCTTGCCGATGCCGGCGACCGCATCGCGAAGATCCGCGAAGAGGCGATCGGGCAGGCGAACGCCGCCGCGCGCGCAACAAACGAATACGTGCAGGAGAATCCGTGGCTCGTGATCGGAGTCGTCGCCGCGGCCGCGGGAGTCACCGGTCTCGTGGCGGGCTTCCTCGTCGCGCGCCGTTGATCCCGTGAGCGCCCGTCCTCTCGGTTCATCCGCCGCGGGCGGGCTGCTCGATGCGCTGCGCGCCATGGGCGGGACCCTGAACGAGATGGTCCGCATTCGCGGCGCGCTCTTCGCCGTCGAGTTGCGCGAGGAAGTGGAACGGCGAAAGCACATGGCGGTGCTGTCGGCTCTGGGTGCCGCGTTCCTCCACATGGCGCTCGTGCTGCTGAGCTTTCTCGTCGCCGCGGTGTTCTGGGATACGCACCGGATCGCCGCCATCGCCACGCTGGTAGTCGTCTACCTCGCGTGCGGAATCGCGGCGTTGGTTCGTCTTCGTGCCGCGGTTGCGGAAAGTCCCCCACCATTTGCCGCATCGTTGCGCGAGCTGGACGAGGATCTCGCGCAACTGCGCTCGCTGCGATGAGTGGCGGAAGCGAAGCGCGCGCCCGCGACAAGCAGGAGCTGCTGGCAGGTTCGGCGCTTTGCCGGATGCGTCTTCGCCGCCAGGCGTACGGAGTGCGTGAATCGTTGCGCTGGAGGCCGGTCGCGGCCCGCGCGCTGGCAGCACCGCTCCGCTACCGCGTCGCCTTCGGCCTCTTCGTTTCGTGGGCCGGCCGTCCGCGCGCCGCGCGAATGATCCACCTTGCCGGGCGGATCCTCTCCTTGACCCGGCTCGCCTCGGCGGTCATCGAGGGCGTGCGCGCGGGCTAGTCACTTCTCGGTCGGATAGAGCGACAGGCGGTCGCTTTCCCTCTTCACCACCTGGTAGCACTCGCAGGACATGGCCTCGAGCTTCGCGCGATCGAGGACCTTGATGTGGCCTCGCGCGTAGTTGATGACGCCGGCCTTTTGCAGCTTTCCCGCGGCGGCGGTCACGCCTTCGCGCCGCACTCCCAGCATGTTGGCGATCAATTCCTGCGTCATGATCAATTCGTCGGTGGGCAGGCGATCGAGGCTGAGCAGCAGCCAGCGGCACAACTGCTGGTCGACCGAATGGTGGCGGTTGCAGACCGCGGTCTGCGCCATCTGCGTGATCAGCGACTGCGTGTAGCGCAGGAGGAGGTGCTGCATCGACCCGGCGCGGCTGAATTCCGCCCTGAGGTACTGCGCCGCGAGACGCAGCGCACGCCCCGCGCTCTGAACCACTGCGCGGCTGGGGGTGGATTCCCCGCCCATGAAGAGGGAGATGCCGACCAGGCCCTCGTTGCCCACGATCGCGATCTCCGCCGACGCGCCGTTTTCCATGACGTACAGCAGCGAAACGATCGCCGTGGTCGGAAAGTACACGTGGTCCAGCTGGCGTCCGGACTCGTAGACGACCTGGCCCAGCTCCATCGGAACGGCCTCGAGGTGAGGGCGCAGGCGCTTCAGCTCGGCCGCCGACAGTGCCGCCAGGAGGCGATTATCAGTGGGCCTGCTTGTCGGCTTGGTGGTGGGCATGACCCAGTGTGCGCCAGGGCACGTAGCGCGTCTACGTTCGCCAGCGCACCGACGCGGCGATGGCGAAGGCCTAGTCTTCGTAGCGTCACACGCAATCACAACTTCGAAGGGATCACGCCATGCTTTATACAATCGCAGTCGTACTCGTCATCCTGTGGCTTCTCGGCCTGGTGACCTCCTACACCATGGGCGGATTCATCCACATCCTCCTCGTGGTGGCCCTCGTCGTGATCCTCGTGAACTTCATCAGCGGGCGCAGGTCGCTCTAAGGCCGCGCGGAACGCATGGAAAAGAAGCGACCTGCTGCAATCGCCGATTGGCGCCAGGTGATGCGCCCGGGGCCCCGGCCCCTGGCTGTCCTCCTTTCACGCGGCAAGGTTGTGGCACCTCCGCCCGCCACTCCTCCGGAGCCTCTCGCAAAGGAGCGCTGGGAAGACGACGGCGGGCACTTCGACAAGGTCACGCTCCCCAAGGCTCCGATCGCCGGCGGCGACTAAAGGACAACGCATGCGCAACGCACCAATCGCATTTTCGATGCTGATGGCTTTCGCGAGCCCGGCATTCGCCCAGCTCAGCATCAACTTCAGTGTCCCCGGCGCCAACATCGGCGTGGAGCTGCCCGTATATCCGCAGCTGCAGCGGGTGCCCGGTTACCCGGTGTACTACGCGCCCGGGATGAACTCGAACTACTTCTTCTACGACGGCATGTACTGGGTGTACCAGGCGGACAACTGGTACGCGAGCTCCTGGTACAACGGGCCGTGGGGACTCGTCGATCCCATGGATGTGCCGCTCTTCGTGCTGCGCGTTCCCGTGCGCTACTACCGGCAGGCTCCTGTCTACTTCCACGGCTGGCGTGCGGACGATGCGCCGCGCTGGGGCGATCACTGGGGCCCATCGTGGGAGAAGAGCCGCAACGGATGGAATCAGTGGAACCACAATTCGGCTCCGGCTCCGGCGCCGCTGCCGACATATCAGCGCCAATATTCGGGAACGCGATATCCGCAACCCACGCAGCAGGCCAACATCCAGAACCAGCAGTATCACTACCAACCCAGGGAAGCGGTGGCGCAGCAGCATTTCCAGCAAGTGAGGGCGCAGGCTCCGGCCAGCCAGCCCCAGCATGCGACCCCGCAACAGCACGCCCCGAGGCAGCAACAGCAGCCGCAGCAATCGCCGCAACCGCAGCAGCAGCCGCACCAAGCGGAACGCAAGCCTCAACCCGCGGTAGCCGTGCACGAGCAACAGGCGCCAAGGCAGCAGTCGCAGGAGAAGGCGCCGCAAGGCAAGGAGCAACACAAGGAGCAGGGCAAGGAACAGGGAAGCGAGCCGGGCCGGGAGAAGGACAACAAGGAGAAGTAGGAGGCGCGCGCCTGTCGCTCTGGCCGGATCGGGATTTTCAGGCACAGTGGCGGCATTTCACCGGAGCGCTGCTTGGACAATTCCCACCCGGTCAGGGCCGTCCTCGTCGACCTCGATGGCACGCTCGTCGACACCGCGGGCGAAATCGGGCTCGCTCTTACGCGCACGCTGGCCGACTACAGGATCGCTCCACTCGCGCAGGACGAGGTTGTCGCACTCATCGGTCGCGGCGTGCGCTCGCTCGTTGAGCGCGCAATCGCGCTGCGGGGCGCAGGCGATCTCGATGTCGAGGCGGTGATCGAACGCTTCCACGTTCACTACGCGCAGACCGTCGCGACCGAGGCGCGCCTGTATCCCGGTGCCCGCGAGGGCGTCGGCGCACTGCGCGCATCCGGCTGCAAGCTCGCCGTCGTCACGAACAAGCCGCGCTCGTACACCGAGCGCCTCCTCGCATACCTGCAGGTCGATGCAATGTTCGACGCGATCGTCGCGGGCGATGACGGAATCACCCGCAAGCCCGCGGCCGACATGCTCCTCGCCGCGTGCGAGAGGATGGGCGTGGAGCCCGCGCGGGCGCTGATGCTCGGCGACTCGGACAACGATGTGCTCGCGGCACGCGCGGCAGGTTGCGCCGCCTGGTGCGTGCCCTACGGGTACAACGAGGGCCGGCCCGTCGAGAGCCTCGGATGCGACCGCATCGTCGGTTCCATCGAAGACGCCGCGAAGTTGGTGATTGGGCCCCGGCCCGCGCCGGCGTGACAGCCTAGACGCGCTCCAGCGCGATCGCGATGCCCTGGCCCACGCCGATGCACATCGTGCAGAGCGCGAAGCGGCCCTTCCTGCGCGCGAGCTCGTTCACGGCGGTCGTGATGAGGCGCGCGCCGGAAGCGCCCAGCGGATGACCCAGCGCGATGGCGCCGCCATTGGGATTGACGTGTGCCGCATCGTCGGGAATTCCAAGCTGGCGCAACACCGCCAGCGCCTGCGCGGCGAAAGCCTCGTTGAGTTCGATGATGTCGAAATCCTTCAACGCCAGCCCGGTTTTGGCTATCAGCTTTTGTATGGCGGGCACCGGACCGATGCCCATCACCCGGGGCGGTACGCCTGCCGTGGCATAGCCCAGGATCTTCGCACGCGGCGTCAGGCC
>DATGGI010000013.1:0-12067 GCA_035308545.1 Usitatibacter sp. | reverse complement strand
AAGGAACGTGCCGATGTAGAAGCCGCTCTTGTGCGTGAAGTCGATGTTCAGCTGCCCGGCGGGCTTCTCCGAGGTCTGCGAGATGCCGCGGTATTCGTACTCGCTGTAGAGGGCGAGCTTGAATGCGAGCGTGTAGTCGGGCTCGGGCGCAGCAGGTGCGGCCGGCGCGGCGGCGGGCGGAGTGTCTTCGGCGCGTGCAACGCCCGCTGCAAGGGCGAATCCCGCGAGTCCGGCCAGGAGAAGGACCTTGGGCATCTTCATGTGGGTATCCTTATTGGGTTGAGGGGAGTAGAGGCTCCGGGGACCGTTTGAGCAGCAAACGTGCCATCGCCTAACTCCTTGTTCGGCAAGCCTTCGGCATTACCGATTTTTTTCAACGCCCACGCCATGTGCATCGAAGTGGGGCTTTGCACCAACGATGTGCGCGGCTTTCGTCAAACGCCGCGCCAGCCCGGGAATCGAGATGAACGAGAAACTTCTGAGTGAATTGAGCGAGAGGCTCGCGGCATTCGCCGCCGCGAATCCGGCGAAGGACCTGGAGAAGAATTTCCGCGCGTTGCTCGCGAGCGCCTTCGCGCGGCTCGATCTGGTCAGCCGCGAAGAGTACGACGCACAGACGGAAGTGCTGCTGCGCGCGCGCGAACAACTCGCCGCGCTCGAGGCGCGCGTTGCCGAGATCGAAGCGAATCGAAAGGCTTGACGCGACTGCCCCGTCGCTTCCAGAAGGAGAATTCGGTGCCGGAACTTGTAGCCCTAGAACTCAAGGCCCATCTTCCATCCAGGGATTTCGAGGTCTCGAAACAGTTCTACCAGGACATAGGCTTCACGCTGTGCTGGAGCAACGGCGGTCTCGCCTACCTGCACCACGGTCCCCACGGCAAGCCAGGCAAGCCCGGATTCCTACTGCACGACCACTACGTCAGGGAATTCGCCGAGAACTTGCAGATGCACCTGCTCGTGGAAGACGTGGATGCCTGGTGGGGGCAAATCCAGGCCAGGCAGATCTCGCAGAAATACGGCGTGGCGATCGGCTCGCCCGAGGACAGGGATTGGAAGATGCGCGATTTCACGCTATTCGATCCGTGCGGGGTCCTGTGGCGCATCGCGCAGGAAATCGCCTGACGATGCGCGTCGACGAGAGGTTGTCTCAGTCTGCTACTGGCAACGGTTCAAATAGTCGTTGAGCCTCGACGCGCTTCACCCAACCGGCTTTCGTGTCAATCGTGACCCGGTCGCCGTCCCGCAGCATCTGCGTGGCGCGCTGGGTCCCGACGATGCAGGGAATGCCCATCTCCCGCGCGAGAATCGCCGCGTGGGAAAGCATGCCCCCCTCGTCGGTGATGAGCCCACCGGCGCGTTGCACGAGGTCCATGACGTTGAACTGGATCATCTCGGAGACGAGCACGTCGCCGTCGAGCATCTGCGCCCGGATCCGGTTCGCCGTGTCCGGATCGTTGCAGCTCAGGATGTGAACACGACCGGAGATCTTTCCGTGATTGGCCACGGTGCCGCGGATCTCGTCATCGGCGTTCGTGTCGTCGGCATGGTCGAACAAGACGCAACGATGCCGCCAGAACTCCTCGGCGTGCTCCGCGCTGACGAAGGCGACTTTTCCATCATGAAGATGGGCGAGGACGGGTGCATCTGCCGTCGGCGACGATTCGTTGCCAAGCAACGCGATCATGCTGGAAATGGGATGGGAGTCGCGGAGCTCTCGTACGGGCACTCCCGTGTGGCGGGATATCGCCTCATACAGTTCGACGAAGAAGAAATCGAAGCTCGCCCATGCCATCTTCAGCCGCAGGCGCAAGTCTGAAAGCTCGCGCAATATGAAAACGATGTCCCGTACGGAGTCGGGAAGCTCCGTCTCGCCGGGTTGCGCGGAGTCCGGCGCGGGCCGGTCAGCCAGGTCCCGTGATACCCGGTGCTTTTCGCGCAGCGTGGCCAGGATTGCATCCCGGGTGAACAGATTCGGGACGAGCCAGGGATATGTTCCAGCGTGTCTCCACGCTGCAGCCTCATCGAAGTCCCGCTCGACCAAGGCTCGCCAATCCCGGCTTTCCCGCTCGCGGATCTCATTGGGCGGCGCGATCAGGGCGATCAGCGTTTCCACCGGGATGAATTTGGAACCTGCAGCAAAAATGGCGTTTGTTGCATAGGGATCGCACGTGCGGTAAAGAGCGGAGCAACGTCGGTACGCGTCCTCGATCGCCTGGAGGTGCAAGCGGATTTGCGCCGGACCGAGTTGTCCGATCTCCGCCTCGCCGAGCGCACGCCTGACCTCTTCGGCACGGTTGAGGCTTTGAATGCTTTCTGCCCGGAAGCGTTGAAAGTGGGTCATCGATCGAAGTTCGACGCCGACTTCGCTGAGGCGCATCGTATCGTCCGCGGAGATCAAGCAGCGAGTGGAGCCGTCCTCCCGGACATAGATCACGTCGGTCAATCGGTTCGCGCTTACATCCCTGTCTGTTTCAAGGGAGAGTATCCCGAGTTCGAATTGCCACCTGGCATCGTGGTCGAGCCACCAGAATCGATAGGACTGTGGTGCCTTGGCCGCAACGTCGCGGACAGGTCGCGGGGTCGTGATGGGACGCGCCTGCAGCGGCACGAAAACGCCGTTGTCGATCGTCCATTCCACGTCGATGGCACACCCGAAAGCCTGCTCCAGGCGCGTGATCTGGCTGGCGACGTCGATAACGGTGGCTCTCGACGCCGCATAACCCCGCGACTGCCCGGGACGCGCATCGAGGATTCGCCCATTCGCTTTCTCAACCACGTAGCGATCCGGAACGATGCTTCCCTCAGTGAGCTTCTCCGCCCGTCCTTCCGCTGCTTCGAGAACCACTGCGTTCTCATAGTGGTTCACCGGATCGATCGAAAAGCCGACTCCGGAGACCTGCCCATCGACGTATTCCTGCAGGATTATCGCGATCTTCAGATCCTGAGCGGAGACCGACCGGCTCATCGCGTATTTCAATGACGCTGGCGAATAGAGCGACGAGATGACCTCGCGGATCGCATCCTCGACCTCGTCAAGGCCGATATCGACGCAGCTCTTGAGGACGCCCGCCCACGCCTGGTCGTCGCTGTCCTCATGAACCGAACTGGAGCGCACGCAATAGCGGCGCCATGCTCGGGTCTTTTGCGCGATTTCGTCAGTGAGAGCGCGCGGGATGTCGAGTCTCCCGGGATTCTGCGCAGCCGACACGATCCCGCTCACGACCTCGGCGCTGATCACCAGCGTGGATGGCACGGGATAGCCGATCTCCATGAGGCGCGCCAGCGAGACTGCCTTTCCGCCCAGTTGCAGCCGATCCCGGACGGTGGTCTTTTCCAGGTCGGTGAGCCAGCTCATACAGCCACGACCTCGGAGTCCTCAACAGGCAAACCTTCACCGACGACTATCCCGAGGCTCTGGGCAAATGCACGGAGTTCCTTGCGGGCGCCAATGAGCCGGTCAAACGGAAGATCGGGCATGAATGCCGCCGCGTAATCACGCATCGAATCCTCCGGCGGGACGATGTCGCACCCGCGCCACCGTTTTGCCACGGATTGAAGCAACGCGGGGTCCGCCACGGTGAGATTCAGTCGCTCGGCGGCCATTGCCGCCAGCTCAGGCGACGTGAGGTACTTGAAATCGCGGCTGCCGGGTTCCGGCGAGAGGACTTCGATATCGACGGCGCTGATCACATCCCGCCCTTCACTCAGCAGCGCCTTGATGATCTGGAGGTTTTCGTCGAGGATCGCCGGAGTCATGCCGATATGGCCAAGCACAAAACCGCCGCGCACCAACAGGCCGGCGTCCCGGGCCACGCGCAGCGCTGTGAAGTTCTGCGCCGTGAGCCGCTCCCCTTGCTGCGATCCGAGAGGCTTGTTCAAAGCTGCCAGCGAGACAGCCGAGCCGGCATCCATGCCGATCATCAGTTGGCGAATCCCGAGCTGCCACAACAGGGAGGCTTTCCGGGGATCGGAGAGGCCGTCCGCCCGTGCATACCCGACAATGAGGGGACGTTCGTCGTCGGGCAGGTGACGCCACCACGGCGGCTGCTCCGCAAGCATCGCCTTCAACAGTCCCAGGAAGGTCAGGGGAAGTTCGTCGGCCGTGAGATAGAGGTAGTCATGCCCGCTGCGCCAGGCGTTTTCGATGACAGCCCAGGCGGCACGAGGCTCCAGTGCGTTTCGCCAGAGACCACCGTATTGAATGGAGCAAAAGCTGCACGCATCGTCGTTCGCGAATTTTACGCAGCCGCGCCCGATATCCACGGGGACGCCTGCGGACACATGCTGGCCAAGCAATTCGCCAATTCGCGGAGAGATGCGCGCACGAAAGGCCCGCCGGTACAAACTGGTGTGGTCGAAGAGTTCGTCCACCTGTGCGTGGTTGTAGTCGGCGAACACCGGCTCCGGCGCCTGTGGCGTGATTTGAATTCCCCCTCGCTCGTCGCGAGCGACCATTGACGGATGGTCGCCCGGCGAGATGGACGCGCCGTCGTACAGACGTGAAATGAGTGCGCAGGCGGATGCGATGATTTCATTGCCGGTGAATCCGTAGTCGATCCACGGGGATCGATCGAGGCATTCAAACGGGAGCGCGGTGAAGTGATCGTTTCCGACGATCGTCCGAATCGACGGATCGGCCAGTTTTGCGTGTCTCATCACGGCAAGCGCCGATTCGTAGTTGGCGGAGAGGACGCTCGCGCCAACAGCGAGGATGCGGTCGTGGTGGTGCGAGATGTAATCCAGGAGCGGCTGCAGGCCGATCACGGTGCAGTCGACATACAGCGGTCGCAAGCTTGCATTCCTGCGAAGCGATGAGACGAGGCTGAGAGCGCCGAGGGACAGGAAGTTCGACCAGTCGCTGTGCTCTTCGGGTTCGGTGACCGTGCACAATCGGCCGGGTAGCGCGACGTTGGAGTTCGGCGGCACCACCACCAGCACTTCGTTCCTGCGGCGGGCGTTCAACGGCCGCCTTTCGACCAAACGACCGGACAAAACGCCGGATCCGTGTAGTCGGGGAAACCTCCGTCGGTCTTTCTTACTTTCGAGTCGTGTGGATATGCCGCGACGCTACCGTCAGGCTGAACGTGATGACGCCAGCAATTCGTTTCATCCTGATAATGAGTGATCAGATGCCGGCGCATCGAGGTCGTTCGGTTTTCCCCGCTGCCGTGAAGGAGCAGGCAATGATGGAACGTCACCTGGCCACTGCCGAGGGGCAATTCGACGATATCCAGATCAGGGCGGTACTTGGACAGCGCAGGGCCGGCAGGTTGCGGGCCGCGAAACCCCTGGATCCGACGCAGCTCGTCCGCGGAATTCCCGACCCAGCGATGCGAGCCATCCACCACTTTCAGCGGACCCATGTCCAGGGACGTATCTTGAAGGGCAATGCCCGCCGTGATCATCCTCTCGGAGCTGCAACTCATCCAATATGCCCTGTCGGCATGCCAGCCCACGTGGGACTCCTTGTGCGGACCGACTTTCTCGACAAGATTCGTGTTCCAGATCCTGAGCTCGCTGGCCCCAACGAGCTTTGCCGCCATGGCCGCAATGACAGGACTGTGCGCGAGGGCGCGACAACTCGGGCTGGTGAGACTCGCGTAGTTGTAGTGGCGCAAATCCCTGGCATCAACCGCGGTGTTCGATCGCGTCAGTTCATCCATGATCTTCTGAACCTGGTGGTCGTCGATTTCAAACACTCGGGGGGCTACCCACCAACCGTGACGATCGAAAAACTCGACATCGGTCTGTGTCACGGCAGCGTCGATCGGGACAGGGCTCATGCAGACAGGTGCGCACCGGAGAGCTCCAGGATCTCGTCGTTGCTGTGGGCGAGTCTCCCGGCCAGGACGCCGATGATGAAGCGATTGAACTTGAGGGCCAGCGCCGGGCGCTCCGCGTGCATGCGTATCAGCGCTTCCTTGTCCAGTACCAGTATGCACCCGTCGGTGGTCGCCCTGACACTGGCCGTGCGCTGGGCGCCCAGAAGATAGATGCCCATCTCTCCGAGAATCGAGCCCGCAACGACCTTTCTCAGCCGGATGCCGTTGCCGTCCGGTGCGTCGAGGTAGATCTCGAATTCGCCGGAATCCACGATCAGCATCGACTCCGCTTTCTCGCCCTTGCGGAACACCACCTCGGCCGCGGCTACGTTCTGCCGCTCGAAATAGCTCATGACGTCGTTGATGTCGGCAGCATCGATGCCGGACTCCGACAGCGCGTCCGAAGCGTTATGCGGGGGTGCATCGGAGCGGTGAAGATCCAGGATGAAGTTCTCCCGTACTTCAAGCGCCGCATCCTGGTCGGCGAAGACTCGCACCCCCGCCATGACCTCGGGCCCGAGGGAACGTCGCAGGATGGCCTCGATGCCGCTGCTCAGGTGGATGAGCATGATGACGGCGCCGCGGGCTCTTGCCGCGTCGAATATCTTCGCGAAAGCCATCGTGGCGGAGGAATCGATCCCCACGACAGACTGGAAATCGAGGATGACGGTCAGGGGAACATCAGGGACAGGCCGGTGCCCCTTGATCTCTCTCTTGACGGTCTCCCCGACCGCCTCGGCGCTGCCGAAGAAGAGATAGCCCTGCAGACGGAACAGCCGGAGCTGGTCGTCGTGGCTGGCGAGAACCTCCTCCTGCATCGCCGGTCTCTCCACCTTGCTCCGCAGGCTCTGCCCGGTCTGTCGCAGGTAGATGCACCGGAGCCGGGTGTAGGTGATGATGAACAGCAGCATCGCCACCGCGATGCCGAGGAGAACGCCCGTGATCACGCCCCAGACGACGATCGTGCAGGCGATGGCCACCAGCAGGCAATGTTCGACGGCGGTCATTCGCTTGCGGCTGTCGAACAACCAGCTGTGCACGAAGTCCAGGCCTACATAGAGCACCAGTCCCGATAGCAGCGCGATCGGCAGGTACTGGATCGCGACGGCGCCCCAGCCGAACGCCAGAAACACGAGCGCGACCAACCCGGTCAGGATCGGCACGAGACGAGACCGTCCGCCCAGCCTGTGGTTCATCGTCGAGGCGGAGACGGACTGGAAGCTGATCGCACCGCCCAGCAGGCCCGAGGCAATGTTGGCCAGGCCGGCGTCCGTGAGCTCCCGCTCGAACTTCATTTCCTGCTTGGCGGACAGCTCCAGCCCGGTGAGCGTAATCAGCACCGAAAGCAGGCTCACGCCGATGATTGTCACGAAGATGTCGAGGTACGCATGCGCAAGCAATGTCTTCGGCGCCGCCGTGTTCCAGATCGACGCCAGGTAGAACTGGAAGGGCAGATTGCCTTGCACCGGCGCGGCGGACCAGCCGTTCGCATGGGCGACGGCGATCGGCGTTTCCGTCAGAGCCAGAATCGTCAGAAAGATGCCGATCGCCAGGCCGATCGCGATCTGGGGGAAGAACTTGGTGCGGATGATTCGTCCCCCGAACATCATGAAAAGCGCGAACGCCACGCCGGGAGTCCAGTGCAGGATCGCATCCCTGTCGAGTAGCCGCGGCGTGGAATCCCACGTGAGGCTGACCTGGGCGAGGGAGCCGAGGCTCTGAATGACGATCAGCAGTCCTATTCCCGCCATGAAGCCCGCGACGACGGGGTACGGAACGAAGCGCGCGAGGTTGCTGAGCTTGAAGTGTCCGACGAGGAAGAACACGAGTCCGGTGGCAATGGAGCTCGCGGCGATGAACAGGACGAGGGTGGCAACGAACTGCGAGGCAGGCAGTTCGGAGAAGAGCGTTGCGGCCACAACGCTGAACAGGAAAATAGGTGGGTAGTCCGTGGAGTAGGTGACGTAGGGGATCTTGTTCCTGATGCCACCGACCAGGTTGGCGGCAACGACAGTGACGACCCCGATCGAAACACCGGTGAGGAAAAACTCGGAAAGTCTTCCCGGGAACAACAATGTCGCGATGGAGACCGCGCCGAGTACGCGCATCACGCCCGAGAGCAAGCCGGCACTCGCATCGAGCAGCAGCTGTTTGGCGGTGGCCGGAACCCAATGCTTCATGGCTGCATGCGTTCCGTCACCGGTTCCTTGTACGGATTCGCGATGCAGCACGCGCACCGCGAGCTCCATTTATTTTCGTCGACGACGATCGACGTCTTGATCTCGGAGGTCGAGATCCTCTGGATCGTCCGCGAGAAAGGCACGAACCGCAAGGCATTTTTTCGTGGGCTGGTGGATTAGTGTCAACGAACGCATCCTCTGCGGCATTGGATGCGAATGCGCTTCGCAGTCGTCTATAGTCGCGGCCTCACGGGGCTCGAGGCTCCACTCGTCCGTGTCGAAGCCCATGTCAGCGGAGGACTGCCACAGTTCCGCATCGTGGGATTGCCCGACACTGAAGTGAAAGAGGCGCGCGATCGCGTGCGCGCGGCGCTCAACACGTCGCGCTTCGAATTTCCCGATGGGCGCGTGACCGTGAATCTCGCGCCTGCGGATCTTCCGAAGGAGAGCGGGCGATTCGACCTGCCCATCGCCATCGGGATCCTCGCGGCTTCGGGGCAGTTGCCGCAGCGCGAACTCGCGTCGCTGGAATTCGCGGGCGAGCTGGGCCTGTCCGGAGACCTGCGGCCCATCCGCGGCGCGCTCGCGATGACGTTCGGTGCGCAGCGCGATGGACGCGCGTTCGTGATGCCCGAGTCGGTCGCGGCCGAAGCGGCGCTCGCGCCGGGCGCGAGGATCTTCGGCGCGCCTTCGCTGCTCGCGGTCTGCGCGCATCTCGCCGGAAAGGAACCGCTCGCGCAGCAGGCGCATGAAGTCGCGATGCGGCAGCCTCGCTGCCCGGACCTCGCGGACGTGCGCGGGCAACAAGGCGCGCGCCGCGCGCTCGAGATCGCCGCGGCCGGACGGCATTCCCTGTTGATGGTCGGGCCGCCCGGCACCGGCAAGACGATGCTCGCGGCGAGGCTCCCGGGAATCCTTCCCGCGATGACTCTCGAAGAGGCGCTCGAGGCCGCGGCGATCCAGAGCCTCGCCCTCGGCAAGTTCTCCCCGGAGAAATTCGGCGAACGGGCGCTGCGGTCTCCGCACCACACCGCATCGGCTGCCGCATTGGTGGGAGGCGGGTCGCCACCGCGCCCCGGAGAGATCTCGCTCGCGCACCACGGCGTGCTCTTCCTCGACGAGCTTCCCGAATTCTCGCGTCACGTCCTCGAAGTGCTCCGCGAGCCCATGGAGTCGGGGCGCATCACGATCTCGCGCGCGGCGCGCCAGGCGGATTTTCCCGCTCGCTTCCACCTCGTCGCGGCGATGAATCCCTGCCCCTGCGGATATCTCGGCCATCCGAAGCAGCCCTGCACCTGCTCGCCCGACGTGATCGCGCGATACCGCGGCCGGATCTCGGGGCCGCTCCTCGATCGCATCGACCTGCAGGTGGAAGTGCCGGCGCTCGCCCTCGCGGATCTCGCACGCGGGCCGCCGGGCGAATCGTCCGCCGCCGTGCGCGAACGCGTGGCGCGCGCGCGATCGCTGCAGATGGCGAGGCAGGGCGTGGCGAACGACCGCCTCGAAGGCGGGAAGCTCGAGACGACATGCGCCCTCGCCCCCGACGGGCGGCGCCTCCTCGAGCAGGCCGCGTCGCGACTCGCGATGTCGGCGCGCGCGTACTTCCGGGTGCTACGCGTCGCGCGAACCATCGCCGATCTCGACGCGGTTGAAACGGTCCATGGCGCGCATATGGGCGAGGCCCTGCGGTACCGGGGCCTCCAGATTGGGCCGTAGCCCACAATACAGCCCACACTTGTTTTGGGCAGAGTTGGGCTGCTTAAATGGCCCCACGGAGGAGTCCCATGAACGAAGCGCTGCACAAGCCGGCGCTCCCGGCGCGCAGCCGCCGCGCGAACAACGACAGGCTGCTCGCCGAGATCGCGTCGTTCTGCCAGGCGGTGGGAATGGCCGAGAGCACGTTCGGGCGCCACGTCGCCAACGACGGGAAGCTCGTCCCGCGGCTGCGCGTCGGAGGCCGCATCACGACCCAGACCGTCGAACGCATCGACGCCTTCATCGCGCAGACGCTCGCCGATCGCGGCCTCGATGCGAAGCCCCGCGCATCGACGCATCCCGTCATCCCGGCGCCCGCGGCGGCGGGCGTGTCCCCGAAGGCTCCGCCGCCCGCCGATCCGCATACGCGCTTCCGCTTCTACGACAACCGGCAGAAGTACCTGCTCTTCGTGAACACGTGCACGGAGAAATGGGTCGTGGCGCAGCGCATCGAGGCGGAGCTCGCGAACCTGAAGCCGCAGCCGCCGGCGCTTCGCGTGTTCGACGCGGGCACGGGCGACGGCACCGTGCTCACGCGCCTCATGCGCTCCATGCACGACCGCTTCCCCGCGGTGCCCTTCTACATCGTCGGCAAGGAGATCAGCCTCGAGGACGTGCGCCTCGCGCTCGAGAAGATGCCCGACCGCTTCAACGAGCATCCGTCCACGGTGCTCGTGATGACGAACATGTACTACTCCGAAGCGCCGTGGCTGCGGCCCAACTCGATCGCCGCCGCGAGCGGCCTCGTGTGGCACGAGCTCGCGCTGAAGGGAAGCACCGCGAGCTCGTTCGAACGCCAGATCACCGACCTGCAGGGCTTCCTGTCGGACAACTGGACCGCACGCATCAGCAAGACCTCGGGCAATCCCGTCTACGAGCGGCCGGTGGTGCTCACGATCTATCGCGACGATCACCGGCTGCTGCTCGACGCGGTGCGCCCGAAGCACGGCGCCGTGCGCGCCGACTTCGACCTGGTCATCGCCTCGCAGCCTTACCGCGCGCGCGCGCCCGTGCAGTTCAAGGCGACGAAGGTCATCGCGCCGCTTGCGCGGGCCCTCGGGCCCGGCGGCCGCCTCGTCGGCATCCACTCGTGTGGCGGCGACCCGGGCATGGAGATCATCCAGCGCGTGTGGCCCGGCGAGAATCCGTTCCAGATGGATCGCCACGAGCTGCTGAAGGCGTGCAAGCATGCGCTCGGCTCCGACGCGCGCGAGCTCAACTTCAACGCGTACTCCGACCCGCGCGCGCGCTTCCGCTATCGCATGCACACGCTTCCCTCGGAGATCAGCTCGTCCATCGGGACTTCGACGCTGATGGCCGCGTGGAATGCAGCCATCTACGTGGCGCAGATCGAGGACGAGCGCCTCGAGAGCGTGATGAGCAACCGGAAATACCTCGAGGCCACGCGCGACGTGCTGCAACAGCACGGCGGCCTGTGGTTCCAGAATGAATCGTTCGTCATCTCCCGCCACCGGTTCGCCGGCTAGCCTCGGGCGGGCGCGCTCGGCCGAGGCGGTCGCGATCGCCGCGCTCGCGCGCGACGCGTCCGTGGAGATGACGTGGCACAACGCCACGGACGTCGAGGCTTGCCTACGCTACCTTCGCGCGGGCACGCGCATCTACGTGAGCTTCATCCCGGGCCAGCAATGGCACGAGACGATCTCGGCCTGCGCGGCCGTGCGCGCCGCCGGATTGGAGCCGGTCCCCCATGTCCCCGCACGGGAGCTCGCAAGCGCCGATTCCCTCGACGGGTTGGTCTCGCAACTCGTATCCCGCGCGAAGGTGAGACGGATTCTCCTCATCGCCGGCGATCGCGCCGCGCCGGCCGGACCGTTCCCGCAATCGCTCGACGTCATGCGTAGCGGCGTCATCGAACGCCACGGCATCCGGGAGATTTCGGTGGCGGCGCATCCGGAGGGCCATCCCCGGGTCGCGGCGGAAGACCTTCGCAAGGCCGAGCGCGAGAAGATCGAGTGGGCGTCGCGCGCCGGCGTGGAGCTCGCGTTCCTCACGCAATTCTTCTTCGAGGTGGCGCCGTTCCTCGCATGGGCGGCCGGATTGCGCGCCTTCGCGCCGCATGCGCGCATCGTCGCGGGCCTCGCGGGACCGGCGCGCCTTTCGACGCTCTTCAAGTACGCGCTGCGTTGCGGCGCGGGCCCATCGATCCGCGCGCTGGGCGCGCGCCCCGCGTCTTTCGCGGGCCTCGTCGCCGAGCGCGGCCCCGAGCGCATGGTGCGCGCCATCGCGAACGCGAACCTCGAGGGCGCCGGGCCGTTCGGAATTCACCTTTACTCCTTCGGAGGACTCGAG
>DATGGI010000012.1:0-12092 GCA_035308545.1 Usitatibacter sp. | reverse complement strand
CCCACGTCGTGAACAAGATCGACCTCACCGGCGGGGCCGCCGGGATCGCCTCCGAAGGAGGTGACACGACCCTTCGGCTTTCGGCCAAGACAGGCAGCGGGGTCGAAGGCCTCAGGGCGTGGCTTCTCCAGGTGGCCGGATGGAAGCCGCATGGCGAGGGCCTATTCATGGCGCGGGAGCGGCATCTGCAAGCGCTGCGGGAAGCGTGCAGTCACTTGCACGCGGCAGCATCAACCGTCTCATACGAACTGGTGGCCGAGGAGCTTCGGCTAGCCCAAGATTCACTTGCTCAGATAACTGGAGAGGTAAGCTCCGACGATCTACTGGGCGCGATTTTCTCTAGGTTCTGTATCGGTAAGTAGAGTGAGGCTAGCCGCTAGATCGAGAGATTCAGCTGTCTGCGCGTTTCGAAGATCTTTGCAGTTTCATCGGTGATCAGATTCTCGCTGAGTGCTTTCATAATTGTGTACGGCTGCATCATTGGATCAGCGAATCTGTACCTAGGATTATTCGCCTCCCCCTTTCTTTCGAGAACGGGCCCGCGCTCAGGAGTGCACATCGCATTCAGATGGAAGGCGTAGGTTGTTGCTTTCTTCCTCTCGCCAAGAATCGTGCTGAGAGGCTCCTCGACCGCGGCCTGTTGAAATCGTCCTAGTTCGTCAGTCGTGGCGAGGGCGCAGGCAACTAACACGGGAAAGAACAGCGTGTCCTTTCGCTGAGTGGTGATGGCGCTATGGAATCGCTCCTTTATTGCTTGGTCGATATCCGTAAGTGCGAGTTTAACGGCATGTTCGACGTCTCGGTCCGATACGAGTAACCGCTCTTCTTGAGCTGCAGATCGTCCTGCGTACATTCCGAGGAGGTGGGCGTAGTACGGCAGTCCCCTGGACAAGAATGTCATCTTCCACAATGCGTCGTCTTTCACAGAGAAACCGCTACGCTGATACCTGGCGTGGATAATTCGAGCCAGCTCGTCCATCGTCATCCGGGGCATACGAATCTGCATGAGCGAACGAGAGATCGACTCATGTCCAACTATCAGCTCTTGAACGTTTTCTGCAATTCCAACGATTACGACAGTCACGTTGACTGAATAGTCGGAAAGGGCCTTGATGGTGTCGGCGACGAGTGTAGTGACTGCCTTGTCCTTAATGCGATCGAATTCATCCAAAACCACTAGTGGAATCTCGGTACTCGAGAAATTGGATAGCTCGAGCTGCACATCATCCGGGGTGAGTTCTTTTGGATAGTCGTCCGCGATCTGCCGGCTCGACGAACCAGCCGGATAGCTGAGACGCTTGAATACTTTTCGCCACAGCGACGCGAATGTGTCATCGGGCGTGGCGCTCACCCGAACGTAAGCTGGGGTGTGAGGGAGCCCTGAAAGTATCAACCGAAGGATATTCGCGAGTGAGGTCTTGCCCACGCCGCGCTCCCCGAACACGATCGCGTGCCTGCCGCGCTGCCTCACCGCGTCTACAAGCTGGGCAAGTTCCTCAAGACGTCCGGCGAACAGCTCTCTTTCTTCAATTGGAGCGCCCGGTGAGAACGATTCCGTTAGCTCACCAAATAGAGCGTTCCATGCGTCAGGCGTGTTCGGCGCGGCCATTCTCACAAAATACCATTTACTTTCACAAAATACTAGCTCCGCGCAGAGGATTCGCAGCTAAATCAATGAACCGGGCAAGTTCCACGTGGAACAGACGCCGCGCGGGCGTTCCACGTGGAACCAGTAGGGCGAAAAGCGCGTTTCCCGTAGAATTACGGTCTCGACTCCCCGGTTGCCAGAAAGCGCTCCTTTCGAGCGCCGAGCCCATGGATTTTCCCGATCGTTTCGACGTCATCGTGGTTGGCGGCGGTCACGCTGGCACGGAAGCGGCCCTTGCGTCCGCCCGCACAGGCGCGCGCACGCTGCTGTTGACGCACGCCCTCGAAACCTTGGGGCAGATGTCCTGCAATCCGTCGATCGGGGGCATCGGCAAGGGGCACCTCGTTAAGGAGGTGGATGCGCTCGGCGGCGCCATGGCGAGCGCCACGGACGAAGCCGGCATCCAATTCCGCACGCTGAATGCCAGCAAGGGGCCGGCCGTTCGCGCGACTCGGGCACAGGCCGACCGCGTCCTGTACCGCGGCGCCATTCGCCGCCGCCTCGAATCCCAGGCCAACCTCTGGCTCTTCCAATCCGCCGTCGATGACCTGATCGTCGAGGGGGATCGTGTCGCCGGCGCCGTGACCGCACTGGGCGTTCACTTCCACGCGAGCTCGGTCGTGCTCACGGCGGGCACTTTCCTCGGGGGCCTCGTTCACGTGGGGCTCTCCAACTACCGCGCCGGCCGGGCCGGCGACCCGGCCTCCATCTCGCTGGCCGCGCGCCTTCGCGAACTCTCGCTGCCCGTGGGACGCCTCAAGACCGGGACGCCGCCGCGCATCGACGGCCGCACCATCGATTTTTCAAAACTCGAGGAACAGCCCGGAGATCGTCCCGAGCCGGTCTTCTCGTTCCTCGGCAGCCGCGCCACGCATCCGCGCCAGGTGAGCTGCTGGATCACCCATACGAACGAGCGCACCCACGAGATCATCCGCGGCGGCCTCGACCGCTCGCCCATGTTCACGGGCGTCATCGAAGGGATTGGCCCGCGCTATTGCCCTTCGATCGAGGACAAGATCCACCGCTTCGCCGGCAAGGACTCGCACCAGATCTTCCTCGAGCCCGAGGGGCTGGAGACGCACGAGATCTATCCCAATGGCATCTCGACCAGCCTGCCGTTCGACGTCCAGCAGGCCCTCGTCCACTCGATTCCCGGCCTCGAGCGCGCCCACCTCCTGCGTCCCGGTTACGCGATCGAATACGACTATTTCGATCCTCGCGGGCTCAAGGCAACCCTCGAGACCAAAGCCATCGGCGGCCTTTTCTTCGCCGGGCAGATCAATGGCACGACCGGCTACGAAGAAGCCGCCGCGCAGGGGCTGCTCGCGGGGCTCAATGCCGCGCGGGCCGCGCGGGGCGAGGCAGGCTGGTGCCCACGCCGTGACGAGGCATACCTGGGCGTCCTCGTGGACGATCTCGTCACCCGCGGCGTGTCCGAGCCCTACCGGATGTTCACGAGCCGCGCCGAATACCGCCTGCAGCTTCGCGAGGACAACGCGGACCTGCGCCTCACGCAAGCGGGCCGCAAGCTGGGACTCGTCGATGACGCACGGTGGACCGCATTCAGCCGGAAGAGGGACCGGGTCGACTCCGAGACGGCTGAACTGCGCCGCATCTGGGCCCGGCCCGCTGAAATTGCTCTGAAAGATCAGATAGATATAGTCGGTCAACCGCTAGAACGTGAGTACTCGCTATTCGACCTCCTCCGTCGTCCCGGGGTGTCGTACGGAGCGCTTAGCGCCTGGATGGGGGATGACCACGCTCCCGTGGAATCCGACGTCGCCGAGCAGGTCGAGATTGCCGCGAAGTATTCGGGCTATATCGAACGCCAGCGCGACGAGGTCGAGCGCAACCGCGCCCAGGAGAACGTGGTGCTTCCGCAAGACATGGACTACGCGAGCGTTCGCGGCTTGTCGAAGGAAGTGCAGCAGAAGCTCGCGCAGCACCGGCCTGAGACCGTGGGCCAGGCCTCGCGCATCCAGGGCATGACGCCCGCGGCGATCTCGCTGCTCCTCGTGCACCTCAAGCGGCGCGCGCTGGCCGCCGAGTCGCAAGAGAAAAGCGCATGACCCTCGCCGAGCGGATCGCCAGCGGAGTCGCGGCGATGGGAATCGACTTGCCCGAAGGCGCCGTCGCGAAGCTCGCGGGCCATCTCGAGCTCGTCGAGAAGTGGAATCGCGTGCACAACCTGACCGCGGTGCGCAGCACCGAGCAGATGGTGCCGCTGCACGCGCTCGACAGCCTCTCGATCCTTTCGTATCTCGAAGACGCGGCGAGCATCGTCGACGTCGGCACCGGGGCAGGACTGCCCGGCATTCCGCTCGCGATCGCGAGGCCGGCGATGCGCGTCACGCTGCTCGACTCGAGCCACAAGAAGTGCGCGTTCCTCCAGCAGGCGAAGACCGAGCTCGGCCTCGCCAACGTCGATGTCGTCTGCGATCGCGTCGAGAGCTGGAATCCTCCGGCGAAATTCGAAGTCGCCGTATCACGCGCCTTTTCCGATCTCGCGGACTTCGTCGAGCAGGCGCGTCATCTCGTGGCTCCCGGGGGACACCTCATCGCGATGAAGGGCGTGCATCCTTTCGACGAGATCGCGCGCGTGCCGCCGACGCATCGCGTCTCGCAGGTGCTCGAGCTCACCGTTCCCGGCCTGGACGCGCACCGCCACGCCGTCTTCCTCGAGGCCGCGTGATGGCGCGCATTTTCGTGATCGCGAACCAGAAGGGCGGCGTCGGCAAGACGTCGATCGCCGTGAACCTCTGCGCGAGCCTTGCTCACTACGGCAGGCGCGCGCTCCTCATCGACCTGGATCCCCAGGGCAACGCGACGACCGGAAGCGGCATCGACAAGACGGCGTGCGAGCGCACGGTCTACGGTGTGCTGCTCGGCGAATATCCGTTGAAGGACGCCATCGTGCATTGCGAGGGCGGATATGATGCCGTGCCTTCCAACCGCGAGCTCGCCGGCGCCGAGGTCGAGCTCATCTCCATCGAGAAACGCGAATACCGCCTGCGCGATGCGCTCGCTCATTCGCTCGGCAACTATGATTTCGCCGTCATCGACTGCCCGCCGGCCCTCAATATGCTCACGGTGAACGGATTCGCGGCGGCCGACGCGGTAATCATTCCCATGCAATGCGAGTACTACGCGCTCGAGGGGCTTTCGGACCTCGTCGGCACGCTTCGCAAGGTGAAGCAGAACCTGAATCCGAAGATCGAGATCGAGGCGCTCGTGCGCACGATGTACGACCCGAGGAGCACCCTCACGGTCCAGGTGTCCGACGAGCTGAAGCGCCACTACGGCGACAAGGTGTTCGACACGGTGATCCCGCGCAACATCCGCATCGCCGAGGCGCCTTCCTTCGGCAAGCCCGTGCTGCTGCACGATCCCACGTCGAAGGGCGCGATCGCGCACCTGCAGTTCGCGCGCGAGCTGCTGGGCCGCAACGGCATCAAGGTCGCGGAGGCCGCGTGAGCAAGCACAAGGGACTGGGCCGGGGCCTCGACGCGCTCCTGGGATCGACGCCCACGGCCGCGGCGGAGTCCGAGCTGCAGGAGCTCGCGATGGATTCGCTGCGTCCGGGCAAGTACCAGCCGCGCACCCGGATGGACGAGGCATCCCTCGCGGAGCTCGCCGAATCCATCAAGGCCCGTGGCGTGATCCAGCCGATCGTCGTGCGTCCCATCGGCGATGCCCAATATGAAATCCTCGCGGGCGAGCGTCGCTGGCGCGCCGCGCGGCTTGCCGGCCTCGATCGCATCGCCGCGGTCATAAAGCCCGTGCCCGACGAAGCCGCGCTCGGCATCGGCCTCATCGAGAACATCCAGCGCGAGGACCTGAACCCGATCGAGGAGGGAGGAGGGCTCAAGCGCCTCATCGAGGAATTCAAGCTCACGCACGACGAGGTCGCCAGAGCGATCGGGCGTTCGCGCGCGAGCGTGACGAATCTCCTGCGCCTTCTCGAGCTCGCTCCCGCGGTGCAGGCCATGGTGCAGGAAGGAAAGCTCGACATGGGACACGCGCGCGCACTGCTCGCGCTCTCGCGCCCGCGCCAGGTGGAGGTTGCGCACCAGGTCGTGCTGAAGGGCTTGTCGGTTCGCGAAACGGAACGCCTCGTGCAAGACGCGACCGCCGCGCCGAAGGCCGCTGCCCGGCATGCGCGCAAGCTCGACGGCGACTCGCGGCGCCTGCAGGAGGAGCTTGCCGAGGCGCTGGGCGCGACCGTGAAGCTGAAGCCCCGCCGCGGCGGAAAGGGGTCGGTCGTGATCGAGTACTCGAGCCTCGACCAGCTGCAGGGCCTGGTGAAGAAACTCGGGCGCTGACGATGTATTGCTGCACTGCAGAATTTTTTTGCGTGGGCCGCTCGCGGCCGCTATAATTCATGGGTTTTGCTTCGCGGGTTTCACCCATTCGCACCGTGGTCCGGTGGCAGGTCATCGTCACCGTGGCACTGGCAATCGCAGCGGCATTCCTTTGGGGAAGAGATGGGGCGGTTTCCGCCGCTCTCGGGGGCGCCGTCAACGCAATCGCGGGATGGGTCTATGGTTGGAGGATCTCGCGGGTTGAACCACGCACGGCCGGGGAGGCTTTGCAGACGATGTTGAGGGCGGAGGCGATCAAGGTGCTGCTGATCATCGCCGGACTCTGGATCGCGCTCTCCGTTTACAAGGACATGGTGCACGTCGCGTTCTTCGCGGCGTTCGTGATAACAGTAGTGGTGTTCGCCGCGGCGGTAGCCGTGCCGGCTACCGAAGACAACAACACAACCCGGCCCGCCGGGGACAAGTGACGATTCGCATGGCTCAGTACGAAAATCCATCCGAGTACATCCAGCATCACCTGACCTCCCTTTTGCATCCCATCGGCGAGGGCGGGTTCTGGACGCTCAACGTCGACTCGATCATCGTCTCGATCATCCTGGGATTCATCGGGCTCGGATTCTTCTACTGGGTAGCAAAGACCTGGAAGACGGGCGTACCGGGCAAGACGCAGGCATTCGTCGAAGTCCTCTTCTCCAAGGTCGACTCGGAAGTCGCGGGCATCTTCCACGGCGACCGCAACAAGTTCGTCTCGCCGCTCGCCTTCACGGTGTTCGTCTGGGTCGTGCTGATGAACTCGATGGATTTCCTTCCGGCCGACCTCGTCACCTGGTTCCTCGGGTTCTTCCCGCACACCGAGCACGGCTTCCGCGTCGTTCCGACGGCCGATGTCTCCGTCACCTTCGCCCTGGCGCTCTCCGTCTGGGCGCTGATGATCTTCTTCGCGATCCAGCAGAAGGGATTCGTCGGATTCGTGGTCGAGCTCTTCACGGCGCCGTTCGGCAAGAATCCGCTCCTCTGGCCCGTGAACTTCCTCTTCAACATGGTCGAGTACATCTCGAAGCCGCTTTCGCACTCGCTGCGGCTCTTCGGCAACATGTACGCGGGGGAGATCATTTTCCTGTTGCTGTGGCTGCTCGCGACGGTCGGCATCGGCGGCGCGCTCGGCGGGTTCGTCTTCGGTCTGTCCTGGGCGATCTTCCACGTGCTGATCGTCCTGCTGCAGGCCTACATATTCATGATGCTCACCATCGTGTACATCCAGATGTCGCACGAAGGGCATTGACCTTTTCGATTTCAACTTCAACACCGCAAGTCATCACCGAAAGGACAAACAGAATGGACGCGAAACTTCAGCTGATCGCCATGATCCAGGCCTACACCGGCGTGGGTATCGGCCTCATTATCGGCCTGGGCGCCCTCGGCGCGTGCGTGGGCGTGGGCATCATGTGCAGCCGCTTCCTCGAAGGCGCGGCGCGCCAGCCCGAGCTCATGCCCCAGCTCCAGGGCAAGGTGTTCCTGCTCCTCGGCCTCATCGACGCGTCGTTCATCATCGGCGTGGGCCTCGCGATGTTCTTCGCGTTCGCCAACCCGCTGCTCTCGCAGATCAAGTAAGGACGGCGTCCTGCCGAGGGAAGCGATATGAACCTCAACGTCACGATGTTCGTGCAGGCGGCTGTCTTCGCCGCGTTCATCTTCATCACGGTGAAGTGGATCTGGCCGATGATCCTGCAGCACGTGGAAGCGCGCCAGAAGCTGATCGCCGACGGACTCGCCGAAGCCGAACGCGGCCGCAACTCGCTCGCCGACGCGCAGAAGCAGACCGATGTGATCCTCAAGGAAGCGCGCGAGCGCGCCCATGAGCTGGTCGCCGCCGCCGAGAAGGCCGCCAACCAGCGCGTCGAGGAATCGAAGACGCAGGCCAAGACGGAAGGCGAACGCCTCCTCGCCGCGGCCAACGCGCAGATCCAGCAGGAGGTCCAGTCCGCCAAGCAGGTGCTGCGCGAGCAGGTGGCGCAGCTTGCCGTGTCCGGGGCGGAGAAGATCCTGAAGCGCGAGGTCGACGCGAAGGCGCACGCCGACATGCTGAACCAGCTGAAGGCCGAGCTCTGATCCATGGCTGAGATCGCAACCGTCGCGCGTCCCTACGCCGAGGCCATGTTCCAGGCGGCCCTCGGTGGAAACGCTCTCGGGCCCGATGCCGACGCGCTCGAGTTCGCCGCCGCGGTCGCGCGCGACGAGACCATGCGCTCGGTTCTTTCGGATCCGCGCGTCACGGCGCAGCAGAAGAAGGATCTCTTCGCCTCGATCGGCGGCGAGCGCCTCACGAACAGCACGAAGAACCTGATCGGCCTCCTCGTCGACAATCACCGCGAAGTGTTGATCGGATCGATCGCCGAGCAATTCGAGGAGTTGAAGCGCGAGCACGAACGCGTCCTGCACGTGTTGATCACGAGCGCGAGGCCGCTCGACGACGCACAGAAGGCGGATATCGTCTCCTCGCTCGAGAAGCGCTACTCCAAGAAGATCGAAGCCGAGCTCGCCGTCGACCCGCAGCTCATGGGTGGCGCGCGCGTGCAGGTCGGCGACCAAGTCATCCACGCCTCCGTGCGTGACGCCCTGGCCCAGATGGCCGCGGCGCTCACGCGATAGGCCACGAAAGTTTCATCCAAGGAATCGTCATGCAGATCAACCCTTCCGAAATCAGCGAACTGATCAAGTCGAAGATCCAGAACCTGCAGGTGGCCGCCGAAAAGCGCACCGAGGGAACGGTGATCTCGGTGACCGACGGCATCTGCCGCGTCCACGGCCTCACGGACGTGATGCAGGGCGAGATGCTGGAGTTCCCGGGCGGCACGCAGGGCCTCGCCCTCAACCTCGAGCGCGACTCCGTCGGCGCCGTGGTTCTCGGCGCCTACGAGCACATCTCCGAGGGCGACACGGTCAAGTCCACTGGGCGCATTCTCGAAGTGCCGGTCGGTCCCGAACTGATCGGCCGCGTCGTGAACTCGCTGGGCCAGCCCATCGACGGCAAGGGCCCGATCAACGCGAAGATGACCGACCCGATCGAGAAGGTCGCGCCCGGCGTGATCGCGCGCAAATCCGTGTCGCAGCCGGTGCAGTCGGGACTCAAGTCGATCGATTCGATGGTGCCCGTGGGCCGCGGCCAGCGCGAGCTCATCATCGGCGACCGCCAGACCGGCAAGACCGCGGTGGCCGTCGACACGATCATCAACCAGAAGGGCAAGGACCTCATCTGCGTGTACGTCGCCGTCGGCCAGAAGGCCTCGACGATCGCGAACGTGGTGCGCAAGCTCGAGGAATTCGGCGCGATGGCCTACACGATCGTCGTGGCCGCGTCCGCCTCGGACCCCGCCGCGATGCAATACATCGCGCCGTACGCCGGCTGCTCCATGGGCGAATACTTCCGCGACCGCGGCCAGGACGCGCTCATCATCTATGACGACCTGACCAAGCAGGCGTGGGCCTATCGCCAGATCTCGCTGCTGTTGCGCCGCCCGCCGGGCCGCGAAGCGTACCCGGGCGACGTGTTCTATCTCCATAGCCGCCTGCTCGAGCGCGCCGCTCGCGTGAACGAGGAGTACGTCGAGAAGTTCACCAAGGGCGCGGTGAAGGGCAAGACGGGCTCGCTCACGGCGCTTCCCGTGATCGAGACCCAGGCCGGCGACGTGTCCGCGTTCGTTCCGACGAACGTGATCTCGATCACCGACGGGCAGATCTTCCTCGAGACGGACCTCTTCAACGCGGGCATCCGTCCCGCCATCAACGCGGGCATCTCGGTGTCGCGCGTGGGCGGCGCCGCGCAGACGAAGGTCATCAAGAAGCTGGGCGGCGGCGTGCGCCTCGCGCTCGCGCAGTATCGCGAGCTCGCGGCCTTCGCGCAGTTTGCTTCCGACCTCGACGAAGCCACGCGCAAGCAGCTCGAGCGCGGCCGCATGGTGACCGAGCTCATGAAGCAGCCGCAGTACCAGCCGCTGCAGGTCTGGGAGATGGCGCTCACGCTCTTCGCCGTGAACAACGGCTACTTCGACGACGTGGCCATCGTGAAGGCGCTCGCCGCCGAGCGCGCGCTGCGCGATTTCGCGAAGAGCAAGTACGGCGACCTGGTCGGCCGCATCGAGCAGACCAAGGACCTGTCGAAGGAAGACGAGGCCAAGCTGCACGACGCGATCAAGGATTTCAAGAAGAACGCGGCGTACTAGAGATGTGTCACCCCGGCGAAGGCCGGGGCCCATTGATTGGATCCCGGCCTTCGCCGGGATGACAGCGAGAGACAAATGGCAGGCAGCAAGGAAATCCGGACCAAGATCAAGAGCGTGCAGAACACGCGCAAGATCACCAAGGCCATGGAGATGGTCGCGGCCTCCAAGATGAGGAAGGCCCAGGAGCGCATGCGCCACGCGCGCCCCTATGGCGACAAGATCCGCATCATCGCGGCGCACCTCGCGCACGCGAATACCGAGTACCGCTCCCCGTTTCTCGTGAAGCGCGCGGACGTGAAGGACGTGGGCCTCATCGTGATCACGTCCGACAAAGGGCTGTGCGGCGGCCTCAACACGAACGCGCTGCGCCTCGCGATCAACAACGTGCGCGACTGGCAGGGCGAGGGCCGCACGGTCCACGTGACGCCGATCGGCAACAAGGGCTTCGGGTTCATGCAGCGCATGGGCGCGAAGATCGTCTCGCACCTGGTTGGCGTGGGCGACGCGCCCAACATGGAGAGGCTGGTCGGTCCCGTGAAGGTGATGATCGACGAGTACGCCGCGGGAAAGATCGGGGCCGTCTACATCGTCTACACGCGGTTCGTGAACACGATGAAGCAGGAGCCCGTGGTCGAACAGCTCCTGCCGCTGCCGGAAGACCGCCTCAAGGAAGACGTCGCCGCCAAGCGTGAGCACTGGGACTACCTCTACGAGCCCGACGCGAAGGTCGTGCTCGAGCAGCTCCTCAAGCGCTACGTGGAGCAGATCATCTACCAGGCCGTGGCCGAGAACATCGCGAGCGAGCAGTCGGCCCGCATGGTCGCGATGAAGGCCGCGAGCGACAACGCCTCCAGCGTCATCGACGACCTCACGCTGGTCTACAACAAGACGCGCCAGGCAGCCATCACCAAGGAATTGTCGGAAATCGTCGGCGGCGCCGCAGCCGTCTAGGAATGAGATAGGAAAACATCAAAATGAGCACCCAAATCTCCGAAGGCAAGATCGTCCAGTGCATCGGCGCCGTGATCGACATCCAGTTCCCGCGCGACCACATGCCGAAAATCTACGACGCGCTCACGCTCGTCGAGGAAGGCGGCTCGTTCGCCGAGAAGGGCCTCACGTTCGAGGTGGAGCAGCAGCTGGGCGACGGCGTCGTCCGCACCATCGCGATGGGATCGTCCGACGGCCTTCGCCGCGGCATGAAGGTGCGCGGCACCGGCGCACCGATCTCGGTGCCCGTGGGGCCCGCGACGCTCGGCCGCGTGATGGACGTGCTGGGACGCCCCATCGATGAACGCGGCCCCGTGAACAGCGACGAGCGCCGCTCGATCCACGCGGAGGCGCCCAAGTTCGACGAGCTCTCGCCTTCGGTGGAGCTGCTCGAGACCGGCATCAAGGTGATCGACTTGATCTGCCCGTTCGCCAAGGGCGGAAAGATCGGCCTCTTCGGTGGCGCGGGCGTGGGCAAGACCGTGACGATGCTCGAGCTCATCAACAACATCGCCACGCAGCACTCGGGCCTTTCGGTGTTCGCCGGCGTGGGCGAGCGCACCCGCGAGGGCAACGACTTCTACCACGAGATGTCGGAAGCCAAGGTGATCGTGCAGGAAGACCTCTCGAAGTCGAAGGTGGCGATGGTGTTCGGCCAGATGAACGAGCCGCCGGGCAACCGCCTGCGCGTCGCGCTCACGGGCCTCACGATGGCCGAGCGTTTCCGCGACGAGGGCCGCGACATCCTGCTCTTCATCGACAACATCTACCGCTTCACGCTCGCCGGCACCGAAGTCTCGGCGCTGCTCGGCCGCATGCCGTCGGCCGTGGGCTATCAGCCGACGCTGGCCGAAGAAATGGGCCGGTTGCAGGAACGCATCACGTCAACCAAGGTTGGCTCGATCACGTCGA
>DATGGI010000011.1:0-7923 GCA_035308545.1 Usitatibacter sp. | reverse complement strand
GCCCGGACGAAGCCCGGTCACCTTGTCGCCGTGGCTCATCCAGACTTCGAGGAAGCCCTCGCCGTTGGGACCGCTGCGATCCTGGATTCCCTCGAGCAGCTTCGAGTGCCCACGCGCCCGCACTTCCGCGAATCCGAACTCGCGAACCTTGCCGGGCTCGACGGATCCGCCCAACTGCGCGGCCATGGTCTGCATGCCGTAGCAGATGCCCATCACGGGCACGCCCATTTCGAACACGACCTGGGGGGCGCGCGCCGTCTCGTCTTCCGTGACCGAGGCGTGGCTGCCCGAGAGGATGATGCCGCGCGGATTGAACGCGCGGACGAATCCGGCGTCCACGTCGTAGGGATGCAGCTCGCAATAGACGCCGGCCTCGCGGATGCGCCGCGCGATGAGCTGCGTGACCTGGGAACCGAAATCGAGGATGAGGATCCTGTCCAACGCCTGCGCCCCGCTATTCGACGTGGTAATTGGGCGCTTCCTTCGTGATCTGCACGTCGTGGACGTGCGACTCGCGCATTCCCGCCGAGGTGATCTCGACGAACTGGCCCTTGGTGCGCATGTCGTCGATCGTGGCGCATCCGGTGTAGCCCATGCTCGCGCGCAAGCCGCCCATCAGCTGGGTGATGATCGCCGTCACCGGTCCCTTGTAGGGGATTCGGCCCTCGACCCCTTCGGGCACGAGCTTGTCCGCGTTCATCTCGGCGTCCTGGAAGTAGCGGTCGCTCGAGCCCTTCTGCATCGCGCCGATGGAACCCATGCCGCGATAGGCCTTGTACGAGCGGCCCTGGAAGAGCTCGATGTCTCCCGGCGCCTCCTCGCTGCCCGCGAAAAGGCTTCCCAGCATCACGCTGCTCGCGCCCGCGGCCACCGCCTTCGCGATGTCGCCGGAGTAGCGGATGCCACCGTCGGCGATGCACGGAACGCCCGTTCCCTCGAGAGCAGCGGCGACGTTCTGGATCGCCGTGATCTGCGGAACGCCCACGCCCGCGACGATTCGCGTCGTGCAGATGGAGCCGGGGCCGATGCCGACCTTCACGCCGTCGGCGCCGTGGTCGAGCAGCGCGCGCGCCGCTTCGCGCGTCGCGATGTTGCCGCCGATCACCTGCAGGTCCGGATATTTTTTCTTCACCCACTTCACGCGATCGAGAACTCCCTGCGCGTGGCCGTGGGCCGTGTCGACGACGATCACGTCGGCGCCCGCTTCCACGAGCGCTTCGACGCGCTCCTGGGTGTCTTCGCCCACTCCGACCGCGGCGCCCACGCGCAGGCGCCCGAGCTGATCCTTGCTCGCATCCGGATGCTCGGAAGACTTGAGGATGTCCTTCACCGTCATGAGTCCGCGAAGCTCCCAGTCGCCGTTGATCACGAGCACGCGCTCGAGCCGGTGGCGATGCATCAGCGCGCGCGCTTCATCGGGGCTCGCGCCCTCCTTCACCGTGATGAGGCGTTCGCGCGGTGTCATGATGTTCTTCACAGGCTGGTCGAGGTTGTCCTCGAACCTCAGGTCGCGGTTGGTGACGATGCCGACCACGCGCTTGCCTTCGAGCACGGGAAGTCCGGAGATGCGGTGCCTGCGGGTGATGTCCATCACTTCGCGCACGGTCATGGTCGGCGCGACGGTGATCGGCTCCTTCACCACGCCGCTTTCGAAACGCTTCACCTTGGCGACCTCGGCCGCCTGGGAGCGCGGAGGCATGTTCTTGTGGACGATGCCCACGCCGCCTTCCTGCGCGAGTGCGATCGCGAGGCGCGACTCCGTCACCGTGTCCATGGCGGCGGACAGCAGCGGAATCTTCAGCTGGATGGTGCGGGTGAGGCGGGTTTCGAGGCGGACTTCGCGGGGGAGGACTGTCGAGTGGGCGGGAAGAAGCAGGACGTCGTCGAACGTAAGTGCTTTCTGTATGACGCGCATTCGCTAAACCCTTCGCACAAAGCGAGATTATACAGACCGGTCCCGACCCGGACAACCGAGCCGCCCCTGTGATCGCGTTCATTGACGCTACAGTGTTTTCTCGATAAGGTATTGTAAATGCTTGAAACTTCACGGCTTTGGCCGATCGTTTTCGGGGTGGTCGCGGCGGCGTGCGCGAACCCGGGGCCGCAGGCGGTCGAAGCTCCGGCAGCGCCGGCGGCGCCCGTCGTCGCGACCCCGGCGAAGGACGATGCGGCGCTCGCGGAAGAAGCAAAGGCGCTGCTCGCGCAGGCGGAGACGGATGTGCAACGCGCTCGTGCAAAGCGTGCGCTCTGGCTGAAGGCCTGGGAGGATCTCCTCTCGGCACGCAGGGCGGTCGCGGCGGGCAACAGCAGCGACGCCATCCGCTACGCGAAGCAGGCGAGTGAGCTGGCGCAGTTGGGCCTAGAACAGCTGGCGTATCCGGCAGTCAAATAAGTCTGGAGGAGATCTGCATGAAACGACTCGTCATCCTCGCCATCGCCCTCGCCGCTTTCGCGCAGGTCGCGACCGCGCAGCTCTACAAGTACGTCGACAAGGACGGCAAGACCGTCTACTCGGACCAGCCGCCGCCGAACGCCGACTCCAAGCAGCTCAACGTCCAGACGGGAACGTCGTCGCCCACGGCCGCGCCGAAGACCGCGCTCGAGCGCGACAAGGAATTGCAGAAGGGCCGCGACGACTCGGCCAAGAAATCCGCCGAGGCCGCGAAAGCCCAGGGGCAGAAGGACCAGGCTTGCCAGTCCGCGAAGGACAACTTCGCGCAATACGCCGCGGGTGGCCGCGTGCAGCGGACCAACGCGAACGGGGAACGCGAGTTCCTGAGCGACGACGAGATCGACGCCGCGCGTGAGAAAGCGCAGAAGCAGATGGACGACGCCTGCAAATAGGCGAAGGGATGGGCCGCCGTCAGCCGGCGGAGAAACAAAGAAAAGAGGAGATCGAGTGGCGCACCCGGGATTGCGAGTGAAGCGAACGCTCGCCGCATGCGCATTGGCGCTCGCGGCGGTGGATGCGTGCGCGCTCTCGCTGGGGGAGCCCGAGGTCCGCTCGGGTCCCGGTGAGGCACTCGACCTGCGCTTCCCGGTCACGCTCGCCCCGGGCGAATTCATCGACCCGTCGTGCTTCAAGCTCGCGGCCGAAGGCACCGCGACGGCGCCGCGCGTTGCGGCGGGAAGCGTCTCGCTCGAGCGCTCCGCCGGCGGGACCTTCCTCAGGTTGCGCACCGGCGCGTCGATCACGGATCCCGCCGTCGCCGTGGGTCTCGTCGCTTCGTGCAAGGGAATCCGCGACGAATACCGGCGCGAGTTCACGGTAAGCGTCGAGGCGAAGAAGGCCGCGGCCTCCGCGCCGTCGGCGGCACCGTCGCAGTCTTCCTCGGTGGCCGAAGCGCCGTCGATGAAATTCGAGGCCTCGTCGATCCTTCCGGCGATCGCCACGCTCGTCGCGCGCATCGGCGACACGCTCGAATCGATCGCGAAGGCGATCTTCCCGGACAACGCCGGCGCGCGCCGCTCGTACATCGATGCGCTGCGCGAGGCCAACCCGCCCCTCGCGCCGCTCGCGGACAACGAGCCGATTCCCATCGACATGCCGGTCGCGTTGCCGGACCTGCGCACGTTCTCGAAAGCGCGCCACGTCCCTTCGCCGCCCCGGATTGCCGCAAGCGAGCCGCCGCCCCCGAAGGAGGAAGCGCCGGAGGCCGCTCCCGCTCCGAAGGTAGCGCCGCCGCCACGCGCCGCCAAGAAACCGAAGGTGCGTTCCGAGTCGCCTGCTCCGCCGGCACCGCGCGAAACGCCAATGGCGCGGCCGCGCGCCGAGCCGCGCGTCGCGAAATCACAGTCGCCGCGCGCTCCGGCTTCGGGCGACTTCGTGCTGAAGCTCTCGGGCACCACGATGGATCTCAGCGCGAGCCGCGGAATCGACGATCGCACGCGCGCGAGGCTGCGCGAGCGCCTCATGGTGCTCGACGCCGACGACCAGGTCTCCGCGCTTCTGTCGTTGAAGCAGAACGTGAAGGACCTCGAGACGCAGGTAGCCGACCTGCGTTTGAAGCTCTCGGAATTTCCCAAGACGTTCCCGGCCCCGAAAGCCGCACCGGAACCCGCGCAGCCTGCGCCGGAGCCGCCCAAGGTCGAAGCGCCGCCGCCGAAGGTCGAGCCGCCACCCACGCCGAAAGTCGAGGCGCCGCCTCCGAAGGTTGAACCGGCGCCTGCCCCGATAGTCGAGGCGACACCTCCGAAAATCGAGACGCCCGCGTCCAAGGTGGAAGCGCCGACGGTCGAGACTGCGCCGCCGAAGGTGGAAGCCCCGCCCGCGAAAGCGGCGTCGACGCAATGGCTGCCCGCCGATTGGCTCGACTACGCGCTGTGGACCCTCGCGATCGTGTTCATCGCGATCGCAGTGTTGCTCGCCCTGCGGCTGCGCCGCCGCGATCACGGTGACGGGTTGGAAGACACGCCCGACCTGCGCACCGCCACGGCCGCGAAGGCCGCGGAGGAGGAGGTAGAGGACGACCTTCCGCCCGCACACGAGGACGACCAGATCGTCGTGGCCGAAGAGTTGCCGGTCGACCTGGAAGTGGCGCCGGACATTCCGGCGCCGACGGCGTTCGACGCGGCGCCGCGCCGCGAGATCGATGCCGACGTGGATCTGCCCACCCACATCCCCAGCAACGAGGAAGACCTGCGCCGGCGCTACATCGAGGAGCGCTTCCCGGAAATCGGCAAGGGCGCCATCAGCCTCGGAGACGCGGACTCGGTCGTGAAGGGTGCGCGCCTTTTCTACGAGGACGGCGCCATCGCGCGCGCGGTCGAGCTGCTCCAGTACGCGATCGAACGCAACCCGAACGAGCTCAAGTCGTGGCTCGCGCTCTTCGAGATCTTCCGCCTCGAGCACCTCTCGGGCGAATTCGCGGAGCTTGCGGGACGATTCAAGGCACAGCACGGCAAGAGCGAGTACTGGCCCAAGGTGCAGTACTTCGGCCGCGAGATCGATCCGGGCAACGAGCTGTACCGGGAACCGCCGATCAACAACTTCGAGACGATCGGGCCGGCCCAGGCGAAGAAACTCGCGGCCGCGTCGAACGTCGATCCGGTCACCGAGAACTGGCTCGGCGCGCCGATGGATTTCGAGAACGAGGTCCTCGCGAACGAGCTGCGCCGCACGCTCATGAACGACGCGAAGATCGACGAGCAGGACCTGGTCCCCAACCCGATGCCGGCGCTTCGCAACATCGAGATGTTCAACGTCGCCTGACATGTCGAGCAACGGCGCCGACATCGAACGCATCCTCGAGCAGAAGACGGTCCGCGATCCCGGCGCGCGCAGCCTCTTCCTCTCGGGCATCCGCGAGCTCGGCAAGGACGGCGGGGAGTTCACGCTCGCGCGCCTCCAGGACCTGATGCGCGTCGAGGAACATTTCCAGGCCCTCCTCCTCTACGACCAGGTCGATTTCCTTCGCCGCCCTTCGGCGGCGGCCGAGGAGGATCGCGACTTCGCGCTCAACGTCCAGCGCATCTGCCTCGAGGCGGCGAACGGCTTCCAGAGGTTCCTGCGCAACCGCAACCTCTGGGCGACCACCCGCGAGGCACTCGATACGATGTTCCGTGTCACGGGCCTCGCGCTCAACGCGATCCACAGCTTCGTGAAGTGGGGCTACTTCATGAACGAGCCGGGACGCGCGATCCCGTGGAAGCAGGTGCACGCGCTCTACTCGCTCGCCGAGGTGGACGGGTACTCGCAGGTGCCCTTCGTGCTGCATCCCGCGCAGCCGAGCTTCAAGCCATCGGTGCAGTCGCTCTACCTGCGCACATTGCTCCTGGACGTGCTCAACACCGGCAGCCTGTCCAAGGTCCAGATCGAGATCGCCGACGGCTGGTTCTCGTCGTGGTGCAACGACTACTCGCTCGACACCGAATACTCGTCGCGCAACCATCTCTTCTTCGTGGACCTCGGATCGGACACGGGGATGCGCCTCATGCGCCCCGACAGCCATGGCGACTCGATGCGCTACGTTCGCGCCGACAGCCTCAAGGCGCAGATCGAGGAGGTGCAGGCGGGATTGCGGCACGGCCGCCTCTATGCCGGCTACGGGGCGGGCGCCGTGTTTCCCGTCGAGGAGCACGTGGCGCTGCTCGCGATCATCGAGAAGCTCTACCAGTCGATCCTCGCCGGCAGCGAGAACCGCATCGAGGAGCGCACGCACTTCGAGGACCGCGAGGTCGACGTGGTGATCGGCGTCGAGAAGGTCATGAAGAAGATGCGCGAGGCGCCGGTGCCGACGGCCGCGCCGGCGCAGCTCGCGGCCGCGGCATCGGACACGATCGAGCTGAGCGGCCTTTCGCTCGTCTCCACCGACGGACAACAGGCGCCCGTCGAAGGCCCGGCCGACCCGGACATCGAACGCTGGCGCGTGTACGACCTCAGCTCGAAAGGCTACGGCCTCCTCGTGGATCGCAACGCGGCGGAGCTCGTGCTGTTGAACGGCCTCATCGCCCTTCGCAACCATGAATCCGGCGGATGGATCGTCGGCACCATCGTGCGCAAGCTCGCCAACCGCGTGCGCGGCGAGATCCTCGTGGGCATCGAGGTCCTCGCCTACCGGCCGATCGCCGTCGATGCCCAGCCCACGTCGGCGGGCGGTCCGGTGCAGGGCCTTTACCTGCCGGGCGTCGATACGAACGGCAAGCTCGATTCGATCGTGGTGCGAACTGCGGACTTCCGCTCTGACCAGAGCCTCGTCCTCCAGGCCGGTGGCGCGCAGTACAAGGTTCGCCTCAACCGCATCATTCGCAAGGGCGCCGACTGGATCAAGGCCCGTTTCGAGATCGAGGCGAAGGCTTAGGGCGCGCGCGGCGCCGGCGCTGGTCCTTCGGATCGGCCTTCAACGCGCGATAGAGCTCCACCCGGTCCCCGTCACGCAACACGGCGTCGCGCCCCACGCGCGATCCCCAAACGCCCACCTCCACCGTCCCGAGATCGATGCCACCAGGCATCGGCCGTGAGCTCATGGCCGCGATCGCATCGGCGACCGTCGAGCCTTCCGGCAGGTCGATTTCGACGACCTCCTGCCGCGAGGGCACAGCAATGGCCACGGAGATTCTCATGTGGGACGTAGAATATCGCCATGTCGATCGTCGAAAACAGGAAAGCGTTCCACGACTACTTCGTGGAGGAGCGTTTCGAGGCGGGCTTGGTGCTGGAAGGCTGGGAGGTGAAGTCGATCCGCGCCGGCCGGGTTCAGCTGAAGGAGGCGTACGTGACGATGCTGCACGCCGAGCCATTCGTCGTCGGGATGCACATCAGCCCGTTGCCCACTGCGTCAACCCACGTGCGCACGGATCCCACGCGCTCGCGCAAGCTCCTGCTCAACGCGGAAGAGATCCGCAAGCTCATCGGCAAGGTCGAGCAGCGCGGCTACACGCTGGTGCCGATCGACCTGCATTACAACAAGGGTCGCGTGAAGATCTCGATCGGCCTCGCGAAGGGCAAGAAGCAGCATGACAAGCGCGAAGCGGAGAAGGATCGGGACTGGCAGCGCGAGCAGCAGCGACTTCTCAGGAAACGCGCGTAAAGAAAAAAGGCCCGCGCCCGGGCCCTTTCGTTCAGCGGTTTGACCGCTTCTCGTCCGGCTGGCCCCGGGACTTTTCGATGCCCTGCCCCTGGCCGTCGTTCTCACCATCGAAATCGTCTTCGCTGTTGCGCGAGCTCCCCGGCTTGTGGCTGTGGGGATCCGACGACTCCTGTTGACCGTGCTGGCGACGCGTGCGGTCGTCCTGCGAGCCCTGGGAGCCCTGCTGGCCGCCCTGGGAAGTGCCGGAATGGCCGCCCTGTTGTCCCGGCGACGAATGCTTGCTACCGGATTGCGATTGCGACTTGTTGCTGTCTCGATGTGCCATGCTGATCTCCTATCGGTGGAAGCCGCGCCCGACATGCGCGCGACAATTCAATCGTCGTGCTTCCGGCAA
>DATGGI010000010.1:0-8950 GCA_035308545.1 Usitatibacter sp. | reverse complement strand
TCGCCCCCGCGGCCAAACACCTCTACGTGGGATACATGGTGGGCGGCCCCTCCGAGATCCGCGTCTTCGATCTCGCCGGCAAGCCCGTTCGCACGCTGCCGACGGAGCCCATCTCCTCCAACAACCTGGGCGAGCGCCTGGGCGGCGACGACATCCTCGTGCGCAGCGAGAGCTTCGTGAGCTCCCCCGCGTGGTACCGCTACTCGCCGGAAGGCAACAAGCTCGCGAAGACGGACCTCGCCGATCCCTCGAAGGTGAGCTTCTCCGATGCCGAAGTCACGCGCGAGATGGCGAAGTCGAAGGACGGGGCGATGATCCCGGTGAACCTCATCATGAAGAAGGGCACGAAGCTCGACGGATCCAATCCGCTGCTCCTCTACGGCTACGGCGGATATGGCCTGAGCGAACGCCCGCACTTCTCGCTCTGGGCGCGCGTGTGGCTCGATCACGGCGGCATCTTCGCCACCGTGAACCTGCGCGGCGGCGGCGAGTATGGCGAGGCCTGGCACCTGGCGGGCAACCTCGTGAACAAGCAGCACGTCTTCGACGACATGATCGGCGCGGCCGAGCACGTGATCGCCAGGGGCTACACGAAGCCCGAGCGCCTCTGCGCGGTGGGCGGCAGCAACGGCGGCCTGCTTATGGGCGCGATCCTCACGCAGCGTCCCGATCTCTTCCGCGCGGTGTGGAGCGCGGTCGGCATCTACGACATGCTGCGCGTGGAGCTCACCCCCAACGGCGCGTTCAACGTGACCGAGTTCGGCACCGTCAAGGACGAAGCGCAGTTCAAGGCCCTCTACGCCTATTCGCCGTACCACCACGTGAAGGACGGGGCCGCGTATCCCGCGATCCTCTTCTCCACCGGGGAAAACGACGGCCGCGTGGATCCGTACAACTCGCGCAAGATGGTCGCGCGCCTGCAGGCCGCGGACCCCAAGGGGCGCCCGATCCTGCTGCGCATCAGCGGCGACACGGGGCACGGCATCGGCACGAGCCTCGACAAGCGCGTCGCGGAAGATGCCGACGGCCTCTCGTTCCTCATGAGCCAGCTCGGAATGAAGTGAGATGAAGGCGCGCCTTGCGCTCGCCGCGCTGCTGCTCGTGCTCGCCGCGGGCTGCGGCGAGTCGGTGCCTCCCGACAAGAAGGAATACGTCGGCGAATGGCAAGGCAAGGACATGCTGCTGGTGATCACCCAGGAGGGGAGCGTCCGCTACTCGCGCCGCCAGGGCAACAACACGACCAACATCAGCGCACCGATCCAGCGCTACGAGGGCGCGAGCTTCTGGGTCGGCATCGGCATCGTCTCGACCAAGTTCGACGTGTCGAAGCCGCCTTATCGCAGCGGAAACACATGGAAGATGGTGGTCGACGGCGTCGAGCTCACGCGCTCGCTGGGGTCGGGGCCCCAATGGAAGGCCTGATATAATTTCGCCATGAATCCGCAAGACGCGCCGCCGCAGCAGGTCCTCACGCTGCCGGGCGCGATTGCGCTCTCGCCCTTCCGGATCGAGAAGCTCCTCGCTTCGCTGCCGCGGCCCCTCGCCGAAGCGATCACGATCGACACGCGCTTCGTGCACTTCGCGGCGATTTCCGCGCCGCCCGATGCGCACGAGATGCGCATCCTCGAAAAGCTGCTCACCTACGGAACGCCCGCGCAGGGCGAGGCCCGCGGCGCGCTGCTGCTCGTCCTGCCGCGCTTCGGCACGGTCTCCCCGTGGTCCTCGAAAGCCACCGACATCGCGCGCAACTGCGGGCTCGCCAAGGTCGTGCGCCTCGAGAGAGGCGTCGCGTACTACATCGACGCGCGCGATCCGGGCCCGTTGTCGGAACGCTCGCGCCGCGCTCTCGACCGCGCAATCCACGACCGCATGACCGAGGTCGTGGTGGAGGGTTTCGACGCCGCCGGGAAACTCTTCGAACACTTCAGGCCGGCGCCCCTCGCCACGATCGACGTGTTGAAGGGGGGCAGGGCGGCCCTCGAGAAGGCGAACGGCGAGATGGGCCTCGCGCTCTCGCCCGACGAGATCGACTACCTCGTCGCCAACTTCACGAAGCTCGCGCGCAATCCCACCGACGTGGAGCTCATGATGTTCGCGCAGGCGAACTCGGAGCATTGCCGCCACAAGATCTTCAACGCGTCGTGGACCGTGGACGGCGAGGCGCAGGATCACTCGCTCTTCCAGATGATCCGCAACACGCATCGCGCGAGCCCCGGGGGCACGGTGGTCGCGTACTCCGACAATTCGGCGGTCATGGAAGGCGCGCGGGTCGAGCGATTCCATCCCGACGGCAAGGGCGAGTGGATCCATCGCGAAGACCTCACCCACATCCTGATGAAGGTGGAGACGCACAACCACCCGACCGCCATCGCGCCGCATCCGGGCGCGGGCACCGGCGCCGGCGGCGAGATCCGCGACGAAGGCGCGACGGGTATCGGCGGCAAGCCCAAGGCGGGACTCACGGGCTTCTCGGTGTCGGACCTCGATATCCCCGGCGCGCCGCGGCCGTGGGAGATCAAGTACGGCAAGCCTGGCCGCATCGCTTCGGCCCTCGACATCATGATCGAGGGCCCCATCGGCGGCGCGGCCTACAACAACGAGTTCGGCCGTCCCAACCTCGCCGGATATTTCCGCTCGTTCCAGGCGACCGATCCGGCGAACCGCGGGATTCGCGGCTACCACAAGCCCATCATGCTCGCGGGCGGCTACGGCAACATCAGCGCGGCGCACACCGCGAAGAAGCCGTTGGGGAAAGGCAGCGTCTTCATCCAGCTGGGCGGCCCGGGCTTCCTCATCGGCATGGGCGGCGGCGCGGCCTCGTCGATGACCTCGGGACAGAACGTCGAGGCGCTGGACTTCGATTCGGTGCAGCGCTCCAACGCGGAGCTCGAGCGCCGTTGCCAGGAAGTGATCGACCAATGCTGGCAGATGGGCGACCGCAACCCGATCCTCTCGATCCACGACGTGGGCGCGGGCGGCTTGTCCAACGCGTTCCCCGAGCTCGCGCACTCCGGCGGCGTGGGCGCGCAATTCCACCTTCGCGACATTCCGATCGAGGAGCCGGGGATGTCGCCGATGCAGATCTGGTCGAACGAGTCGCAGGAGCGCTACGTGCTCGCGATCGACCGGTCGCGCCTCGCCGACTTCGCGCGCATCTGCGAGCGCGAGCGTTGCCTCTATGCGGTCGTCGGCGAAGCGCGCACCGACGGCGAGCTCGTGGTCGACGACAGGCATTTCGCGAACACGCCGGTGGACATGCCGCTCGAGGTGCTGCTCGGAAAGCCCCCGCGCATGCATCGCGACGTGAAACGCGAGAGGGCGATCCGCGGAGCGGTGCGGCTCGACGGCATCGGCCTCAAGGATGCGGCGTACCGGGTGCTTCGCCATCCGACAGTCGCGGACAAGACCTTTCTCGTGACGATCGGCGATCGCTCCGTCGGCGGAACGTGCGCGCGCGACCAGATGGTGGGCCCGTGGCAGGTTCCGGTAGCCGATTGCGCGGTCACGACGCTCGGATACACGACCTATCTCGGCGAAGCGATGGCGATCGGAGAGCGCACGCCGCTCGCGTTGATCGATGGCCCGGCTTCGGGGCGCATGGCGGTGGCCGAGGCGATCACGAACATAGCCGCGGCGTCGATCGCGCAAATCTCCGACATCAAGCTCTCGGCCAACTGGATGTGCGCGGCGGGCCATCCCGGCGAGGACGCGATCCTCTACGACACGGTGAAAGCCGTGGGCATGGAGCTTTGCCCGGCCCTGGGCATCTCGATCCCCGTCGGCAAGGACTCCATGTCGATGCGCACCGCGTGGCGCGACGAGAAGACCGGCGAGGAGAAGTCCGTCACGGCGCCCCTCTCGCTCATCGTCTCCGCGTTCGCGAAGGTGACCGACGCGCGCAAGACGCTCACGCCGCAGCTCCGGATGGACGCGGGCGACACGGAGCTCGTGCTGGTCGACCTGGGCGCCGGGCGCAACCGCCTCGGCGCGTCGATCCTCGCGCAGGTGCATGCCCAGGCCACGGGCGACGAGGCGCCGGACCTGGACGATCCCCAGCGCCTCAAGGCGTTCTTCGCGGCGATCCAGCGCCTCAATGGCGAATCGAAGCTGCTCGCCTACCACGACCGCTCCGACGGCGGCCTCTTCGCGGCCGTTTGCGAGATGGCATTCGCCGGGCGCGCGGGCGCGACGCTCACGCTCGACAATCTCGTCGTGGATCAACGCCGCCTCGACGTCGACGGCCATGAGCGGCAGGGCGACATGCTCGCGGGCGATCTCGCCGGGCGCATCCTCGCCGTGCTCTTCAACGAGGAGCCGGGCGCCGTGCTCCAGGTGCGCAAGTCCGATCGCGACGCAGTGATGAAAGTCCTCCGCGACGCGGGCCTCGGCGCGATGTCGCACGTACTCGGGCACCCGAATTCGCACGGCGAAATCCGCGTCGTCGTGAACGGCAAGCCCGTGCTCGCGGAAAAGCGTTCGGCGCTGCATCGCGCGTGGTCGGAAGTCACGCACCACATCCAGCGGCTGCGCGACAACCCCGCGTGCGCCGACCAGGAATACGACCGGATCCTCGATGAAAGCGACCCGGGCATGAGCGCGACGCTCACGTTCGATCCCCTCGAGGATATCGCCGCTCCCTTCATCGCGAAGGGCGCGCGGCCCAAGGTCGCGGTGCTTCGCGAGCAGGGCGTGAACGGCCAGGTGGAGATGGCGGGCTCGCTCGACCGGGCGGGCTTCACGGCCGTCGACGTGCACATGAGCGACATCATCGCGGGGCGCGTGTCGCTGGCGGACTTCAAGGGCTTCGCCGCCTGCGGCGGCTTCAGCTACGGCGACGTGCTGGGCGCGGGCGAGGGCTGGGCCAAGTCGATCCTCTTCAACCCGCGCGCCCGCTCCGAGTTCGAGGCTTTCTTCCAGCGCGCGGATTCGTTCGCAATCGGCGCCTGCAACGGCTGCCAGATGATGTCGAACCTGAAGGACATCATTCCGGGCGCGCAGAACTGGCCGCACTTCGAGCGCAATGCCTCGGAGCAATACGAGGCGCGGGTCGCGCTGGTCGAGATCGGGAAGACGCCGTCGATCCTGTTCAGGGGCATGGAAGGCAGCCGGATTCCCATCGTCACCGCGCACGGCGAGGGGCGTGCCGTGTTCGCCGGCGCCGCCGCGATGGACGCCTGCCGATACCTGGTTGCCGCGAGATACGTTGACAACCGTGGCAAGGTCACGGAATCCTACCCGTACAATCCCAACGGTTCCCCCCAGGGAATCACCGCAGTCACCACACCCGACGGGCGATTCACGATCCTCATGCCCCACCCCGAGCGCGTCTTCCGTACCGTCTTGCTTTCGTGGCATCCCGAAGGCTGGGGCGAGGATTCGCCCTGGATGCGAATCTTCCGCAACGCGCGAAGCTGGGTCGGATAGGCGACGTGGCCGCGATCCCGCGCCATTCGTTGCTCGCGATCGTCGCCACGACCCTGCTGGTCCTAGGGATCCTCCGCGCGACGATCTTCGTGGCGAATGACCCGGTGCTCGGCTACGGAGACCAATCGGGCCTCCATCGCGTGACGGGCTGCATCGGGATCACGCCGGTCGCGCCCGCGTCCAAGCCCGGCTCGCTGCCCCGCCCGTCCACGACCTACGTCGAGTCGAGCTTCGACCTGGACGAGTGCTATCCCAGCTCCGCGGCGCTCATCGCCGCGCCCGTGGTCATCGCCTACGCCGTCGCTTCGATCGCGAGCGAGGATCCCGAAATCCTGATCCCGTTGCGCGCGTTCGGCGTGTTCAACCTGATGCTCTTCGCCGCGCTCGCGATCGCGATCGCCGTGGGACTCAAGGAGCACGCGGTCGCGCAGGCGATCCACGCGGCCATCTTCTTCTTCCTGATCGCCGATCCGGTATCGACCCTGTGGTTCGACACGCTCTACACGGAGCCCGCATTGCTGCTCGGCGTGTACGGCACGGTGGCGGCGACCGCGGTGATCCTCCTGCAGAGGGACTCCTGCCGGTTCTTCTGGTGGCTGCTCGGCGCGTCGCTCGTGATGCTGGGCCTTTCGCGCGAGCAATTCGGCGACCTGCCGCTGGTTCTCGCCGCGATCGCCGCGCCCGCGCTCATGCGGCGTTCCGGACGGCGCGCGAGGATGTTCCTGGTGATCGCGGTGATCCTCGCCGTGGCGCAGCTTGCCATCACGCCGCTGCGTCCCGAGGACGTGGGCCCGACCAATCGCGTGAACACCTACCTGGGCGTGATCCTGCCGTCGTCGCGAGACGAGGCCGCCACGCTCGAGAACCTGGACCTTCCCGCGCGCTGCGCGACGATGGTGGGCGCGACCTGGACCGCGCGACGCGGGGAGGATCTCGCGGCCGTGTGCCCCGAGGTCACGCACCTCTCGTCATTCGCGTTCGCGCGGCTGGTCCCCACGGAGCCGCTCACGTTGCTTCGCGCGGTGTCGCGCGTGCTCCCCGCCGCGCAGGCGATCGTCCCGGGATACCTCGCCATCTCGCCCGAAACCACGATCGTGTCGGTGCAGGACCTGCCGCCCGAGGCGATGTCCTTCATCGCTCTGGGCTCGAGAGTCCCGTCGATCGTGTTCGCGACGGCCGTCGTCGGGATGCTCCTCGCCTTCCCCGCGTTCCTGCTGTGGTTGCTCTGGACCGTGCGCGCCGAACCCGACGCGACGACATTGCCGACCGTGTTCCTGATGCTGATCGCCATCGGCGGATATTCGCTCGCGACGACCGCATTCGGCGAAGGCATCTTCGGCGCCGAGCGGCACAACTGGGTCGGGGCGCTCTCGATGCTGGCGGCGGTGGCCCTGCTGCCGATCGTGATGTGGCAGCTCACGACAGACCTGCTTCGCGCGCGCCTCGCGCTCGCCGTCGCGTTCGGTGTCACGTTGCTCACCGCGGGATGGCTGCTGTGGTCCCAGGCCCAGCCGATGTCGATCGGCTCGCTCGAGAGCATTTCCGAACGGGAAGGCAACACCCTCGAGATCGGCGGCTTCGCGCTCGATCCGTGGGGCGTGCGGCGAGTGTTCGCGACCGTGGGTGGCGGCCCCGAGACCGAAGGCACGCGTGGCGTCGAGCGCCGCGACATCGAGGCGATCTACCCCGGCTATCCCGAGGCCATCGGCGCGGGTTACCAGATCGCGATCCCGCCCAACAAGTGGCGCGACCGGCAGGAGCTGCGGATCTACGTCGAGAGCCGCACGAGCGCCGTGACCGAGATCGATCGCCGCACGATCCGCGTTCGACCCTGACTAGCGCGGCTTCACCCGCGCCCACGTCGCTTCCGGGATCTGGTAACCCGGATGATCGCGGCGGAATTCCTCGAGCAGCCGGTCGGCTTCGGCGTCGTGGCCCCCGGCGCGTAAGGTGGCGATGCGTTCCAGCTCCTGCTCCGGAGAAACTGCGATGCGCGCTTCCGCGGCGCTCGTCGCGCTCTTCGCCCGCGCCGGAGACGAAGGCGCGTAAGACGGGGCCATGTAGTTGCTGACGCCCGCCGGCGCTCGCGCCGCGGGTGCCGCCATGTCGCGAGCTTCCGCCGGCGCGGATTGAGCCGCGGCTGCGGGCGCTGTCGCGGGCGCGGACGCCGCGGCGGGCACGGGTGGCGGCGGCGGTGTGGCACCCCTTCGTGATTCGATTTCGCCCTGGGCCGCGGGCGCAGGCTGGAACTTGTCGCGCGACGAGGGCTTCCGGGCCGGCTCGGTTTTCTTCAACTGGGGGAAAGGTTTCGCCTCGGGCACGTTCGCCGGCGCCGGCTCTTCGGCTTCGGGCGCCTGCATCGGCGCGGCGCCGGGCGGCAATGCGGACGGCATTGTCGCCGGCACCGACGTCGAGACGTCGGGTTTCTCGTGCTGCATCTCGAGCGTGAGGCCGAAAGCGAGCACGAGCACCGCGGCGATCGAAACGGGCAGGCCCCAGCGGCGAGACAGCGGCGGCCTCGCCACCGCATGCCGCGACGCGGCGAGGATCGCGGCATCGAGGCCCGGCGACGGCTCCTCGCGCGCGAGCTCGCGATAGCGCCGCGAGAGTTTCTCGTCGCCGTCAGTCATCGATCGCCTCGCGCAGCTTGCTCATCGCATACCTCAGGCGGCTCTTGGCCGCCTCCTCGTTCACGCCCGTGGCCGCCGCGATCTGCGCGACGGTGAGCTCGCCTTCATGGTGCAGCAGGAAGGCTTCCCGCTGGGCGAGCGGCAACGCCGCGATCGCCGCCGCGAGCTTCTCCAGCGTGCGCTCCGCCTCGACGATGCGGTGCGGCTCCGCGTCGGGTGCGGCCGCGGGCTCCGGCACCGGCCTGTCTTCGTCGTCCATCGACACCACCGCGAGGCCCTTCGCGCGCCAGTGATCGATGAGGCGGTTATGCGCGATTGTGTAGATCCACGTCGTGAACTTCGCCTGGGGCTTGTAGCGCGAGCGGGCCTCGATCGCGCGCATCCATACGTCCTGGAAGAGCTCGTCGGCTTCGCCCGGCGACTTCACCGAGCGAAGCACGAAGCGGTACAGCGGACCCTTGTGCTTCGAGTAGAGCGACTCGAACGCCCGCGCATCGCCGCCCGCGTAGGCAAGCATGAGCTGTTCGTCGGAGGGCGCCATTGCCCCCCCATATTACTGACGCCAGGGGTCGGGCGCGAACGAAGCCGGGAACGGATTCGGGTTGCGCGGCGAGGGTTGCGGCTGGACCACGCCCATGGCGACGAGATTGCGGTAGCTGTCGTAGTAGATCGCGATGGTCTCGACGGGTTCCTCCGTCGCGCGCTCGAACTCGACCCAGCGGATGCGCGATTCCTCGCGCCGGCCGTGTCCGGTCCCGAGCGGCGTGGAGGGCGCCGGCATCGCCCGCGCGATCGAATCCGCGCCGCTATAGCGATCGCGCAGCACGTTGCCTGAGGATTCCGCGCGCGACTTCATCGCCGGCGCTTCGTAATCGGCCGGCGGCGCCGCGGGCGCC
>DATGGI010000009.1:0-13700 GCA_035308545.1 Usitatibacter sp. | reverse complement strand
AAGGAACGTGCCGATGTAGAAGCCGCTCTTGTGCGTGAAGTCGATGTTCAGCTGCCCGGCGGGCTTCTCCGAGGTCTGCGAGATGCCGCGGTATTCGTACTCGCTGTAGAGGGCGAGCTTGAATGCGAGCGTGTAGTCGGGTGCCTCGTCGGCAAGCGCGGAAGCCGGCGTCAACGCCAGGGCCGTGGTGGCAACGATCGCCGCCGAACCGAGTTTTCGCATCGTCGTGTTCCTCTGGTTGGATCGGAGGCAGCCTAGTGCGCAGCGCGTAAACACACTGTAAATTTCGAGCGGACTCGTTTGAAGATACGCAAAAGCCCCTAAACTTCCCCCATGGCCGAGGCGCGTCCCGATCCCGACACCCTGCTCGCGCGCGTGAAGCGCGAGGAGCGCGGTGCTTCCCGGGGGCGTCTCAAGATCTTCTTCGGCTCCTCCGCCGGCGTCGGCAAGACCTACGCGATGCTCCTGGCCGCTCGCCGCGCGCGCGACGATGGGCGCGACGTGGTCGTGGGAATCGTGGAGACCCACAAGCGGGCAGAGACGGCGGCGCTGCTGGAAGGCCTCGAGGTGCTTCCGCTCAAGGAGATCGGGCACCGGGATCGCACCATCACCGAGTTCGATATCGACGCGGCCCTCGCGCGCAAGCCGCAATTGATCCTCGTGGACGAGCTCGCGCACACGAACGCGCCCGGATCGCGTCATCCCAAGCGATGGCAGGACATCGACGAGCTCCTCGCCAACGGCATCGATGTCTTCACGACGCTCAACGTCCAGCACCTGGAGAGCCTGAACGACGTGGTTGGCGGAATCACCGGCATCAAGGTGTGGGAGACGGTTCCCGATACGTTCTTCGATCGCGCCGACGACATCGTGCTCGTGGATGTTCCGGCCGAGGAGCTTCTCGCACGATTGAAGGAGGGCAAGGTCTACCTGCCGGACCAGGCGCAGCGCGCCGCGTCGAATTTCTTCCGCAAGGGCAACCTCATGGCCCTTCGCGAGCTGGCGCTCCGGCGCACCGCCGAGACCGTCGAAGGCAACGTGCGCGAATACCGGGTCGACAAGGCCATCGGCGGCGTCTGGAAGACCCAGTCGCGATTGCTGTGTTGCGTGGGTCCCCAGGCCGGCTCTGAACACATCGTGCGGAGCTCGGCGCGCCTCGCCGGCCAGCTGGGTGTCGAATGGGCGGCGGTGTACGTCGAGACGCCTCGCCTGCAACGCCTCTCGAAGGACAAGCGCGAGCGCATCCTTCGCGTGGTGAACCTCGCGCAGGAGCTGGGCGCGACCACGGCGATCCTCACGGGCACCGACGCGGTGGCGGCGATCGTGGACTATGCGCGTTCGGGAAACTTCTCCACGGTGGTCGTGGGACGCGGCCCGCGGCGGCGTTTGCCGGGACGCCGCACCATGAGCGATGCGATCGCCGCGGCGGAAGAATCGCTGGACGTGCTCGAGATCGGGCGTGGCGCGCGCGAATCCGGCGTGCCGGTCTCCGCGCGTCCCATGCCCCCGGGCGCCGAGCGCAAGGGGCGCGTCGTCGAGCGGCGCATGCGCTACCTCTGGGCCGCGATCGCGTGCCTCGCCACGACGGGACTTGCGTCCTTCCTGCTGCGCTACTTCGACCTCGCGAACATCGCGATGGTCTTCCTGCTCACGGTCGTGCTCGTCGCGGCGCGCTGGGGACGCGGTCCCGCGGTCTTCGCCGCGATCGTGAACGTGCTCGCGTTCGATTTCTTCTTCGTGCCGCCCCGGTTTTCATTCGCCGTGAGCGACATCCAGTACCTGCTCACGTTCGCCGTGATGCTCTCGGTGGGCCTCATCACCGGACAGCTCACGGCGGGTGTCCGTTACCAGGCGCGGGTGGCGGGTCATCGCGAGGAGAGGGCGCGAACGCTCTACGAATTCTCGCGCGACCTCGCGGGCCTGCTCACGACGGAGCAGGTGATCGAGACTTCGGAAGCGTTCATGTCGCGGACGTTCCGCGCCACCGTGAGCGTCCTCATCCCCGGTGCGCAGGGACGCCTCACGTCGCCCACGTCGCGCGGCATGCGCAACCCGCTCGATACGGCTGCAGCCCAGTGGTCCTACGACCGCGCCGAGCCGGCGGGCGCGGGAACCGACACACTCGCGGCCAACGACTTCCTCTTCATTCCGTTGAGGGCGCCGATGCGCACCCGGGGCGTGCTCGCGATCCGGCCCGAGCGCTCCCGTGACCTGCTGGTGCCGGAGCAGCGCCGCCAGTACGAGACCTTCGCGGCGCTCGCGGCCATCGCCCTCGAGCGGGTGCATTACGTCGACGTGGCGCGCGACGCGCTCGTGAAGATCGAGAGCGAGCGGTTGCGCAATTCGCTGCTCTCCGCGCTGTCGCACGACCTGCGCACGCCGCTCGCGGCGATGCTCGGGCTGTCGGAGTCGCTCGCGCTCACGCAGCCGCCGCTTTCGCGGCAGCAAGCCGACATCGCGAGGACGCTGGGCGAAGAGACCAGGCGGCTCATCGCGCTCGTGAACAACCTCCTCGACATGGCGCGCATCCAGAGCGGAGAGGTGCGCCTCGACCTGCAATGGCATCCCCTGGAGGAGGTGATTGGAAGCTCGCTCGCCGCGATCCGCGCGGCGCTCGGCGATCGCCAGGTCACGGTGGACCTTCCGGCGGATCTACCCCTCGTGCGCATCGACGCGGTGCTGATCGAGCGCGTCTTCGTGAACCTGCTCGAGAACATCGCGAAGTACACGCCGCCGGGAACGCCGGTGCGGATCACGGCGCGCGCGAGCGGCGACTCGATGGAAGTGGCCGTCGAGGACCAGGGGCCGGGCATCGCGAAAGGGCGCGAGGAGATCGTCTTCGAGAAGTTCATTCGCGGCGAGAACGAGATTGCGACGCCGGGGGTGGGCCTGGGGCTCGCCATCTGCCGCGCGATCGTCGAGGCCCACAAGGGACGGATCCACGCGGAGGCGGGACGCGAGAAGGGCGCGCGCTTCGTGTTCACGCTGCCGCTCGGGACGCCCCCGGCATGAGCGCGCCCGCGCCCGTCGCGTTGCTGGTCGAGGACGAGCCGCAGATCCGGCGCTTCGTGCGCACGGCGCTCGAGGCCGAGGGCTGGATCGTGAACGAGACCGACACGATGCGGCAGGGACTCATCGATGCCGGTACGCGCAAGCCCGACCTCATCATCCTCGATCTCGGGTTACCCGATGGCGACGGCGTCACGTACATCCACGAGCTTCGCAAGTGGTCTGCGTTGCCGGTGATCGTGCTCTCGGCGCGTAGCGGCGAATCGGACAAGATCTCGGCGCTCGATGCGGGCGCGGACGACTATCTCACCAAGCCATTCGGCGTGGGCGAGCTGCTCGCGCGCGTGCGCGCCGCGCTACGCCGGCGCCACCACCCGATCGGCTCCGCGTCGCCCGTGTTTCGCTTCGGCGACGTCGAGGTGGATACGGAAGCGCGCACCGTGACGCGCAACGGCCAGAGCGTGCACCTCACGCCGGTTGAATATCGGGTGCTGTCACTGCTCATCGCGAATGCCGGAAAGGTGCTCACCCACAGGCACATCCTGCGCGAGGTCTGGGGTCCGTCCGGCGTGGAGCAACACCACTATGTGCGGGTGCAGATGGGACACCTCAGGCGCAAGCTCGAGGACGACCCGGCGCAGCCGAAGCACCTCGTGACCGAGACCGCCGTCGGTTATCGCCTCGTCGCGTAGCTAGAGGATCTCGGAGGCATGGTCCGCGAGGCGAGAACGCTCGCCGCGCATCAGCGTCACGTGGCCGCTGTGGCTCCAGCCCTTGAAGCGGTCCACCACGTAGGTCATGCCCGAGGAACCCTCGGTGAGGTACGGCGTGTCGATCTGCGCGATGTTGCCCAGGCACACGACCTTCGTGCCGGGACCGGCGCGCGTGATGAGCGTCTTCATCTGCTTGGGCGTGAGGTTCTGCGCCTCGTCGATGATGAGGTACTTGTTGATGAAGGTGCGGCCGCGCATGAAGTTCAACGATTTCACCTTGATGCGGTTGCGGATGAGGTCCGCGGTCGCGGCGCGCCCCCAATCGCCTGCCTCGTCGTCGGTGCGCATGAGCACGTCGAGGTTGTCCTCGAGCGCGCCCATCCACGGCGTCATCTTCTCTTCCTCGGTGCCGGGCAGGAACCCGATGTCCTCGCCGACGGGCACGGTGACGCGAGTCATGATGATCTCGGTGTAGACCTTGTAGTCGAGCGTCTGCATGAGGCCCGCGGCCAGCGTGAGCAGCGTCTTGCCGCTGCCCGCCTGCCCGAGAAGCGACACGAAATCGACTTCCGGGTCCATGAGCAGGTTCAGCGCGAAGTTCTGCTCGCGGTTCCTCGCCGTGATGCCCCAAACGTTGTTCTTGTTGTGCGAGAAATCCTTCAGCGTCTGCAGTACAGCGGTCTTGCCCCGCAGTTCCTTCACGACGGCGAGGAACGGGCGGTCGCCCTCGTGGAACACGAACTGGTTCACGAGCATGGACGGCACCAGCGGGCCTTTCACGCGGTAGAGCGTGCGGCCGTGTTCCTGCCAGCTCTCCATGTCCTTGCCGTGCTTGTCCCAGAAATCCTGAGGCAGCTGCGTCATCCCCGTGTAGAGGAGGTCGGTATCTTCGAGGACCTTGTCGTTGAAATAGTCCTCGGCCGGGACGCCGATCGCATGCGCCTTGATGCGCATGTTGATGTCCTTCGACACCAGCACGACTTCCCGCTTCGGGTATTTCTGCTTGAGGAAGAGCGCGACCCCGAGGATCACGTTGTCGGCCTTCTGCGAGGCGACCGACTCCGGGATCTCCACGTTCACCGAGTGCGTCTGCAGGAAGAGGCTTCCCGCGGCTTCGCCGCCGCTCTTGCCCTTCAACGAATAGCCGGCCTCGATCTCTCCGGCCTGGGAGACGATCTCGTCGAGGAAGCGGCTCGCCTGGCGGGCATTCCGCGCGACCTCGCTCATGCCTTTCTTGTTGTCGTCGAGCTCCTCGAGCGTGACCATCGGCAGGAACACGTCGTGCTCCTCGAACCGGAAGAGGCTCGTCGGATCGTGCATGAGCACGTTCGTGTCGAGCACGAAGAGCTTGGTCGCCGCCGTCGCGCGTTGGGCACGCGGCGCTTCGCGTTCACGCCTGCGATTCATGGGGGCCTCCGGTGCAGCGAAATCGGATGCTTCCTCCTGGTGACGCGGGGAGGAGTCTCTCAGGGGATCGTTGGGCATCAGTTCGGTCTGGGGTGGTGGAAAGGGCTACAACTCGGTGGATCTTATGAAGTCGAGGACTTCCTGCGCGTGGCCGGGGACCTTGACGCCCCGCCATTCGCGCACGATGCGGCCGCCACGGTCGATCACGAAGGTGCTCCGCTCGATGCCACGGACCTGGCGCCCGTACATGTTCTTCATCTTCATGACGCCGAAGATCTTGCAGACCTTCTCGTCCACGTCCGAGAGCAGCTCGAACGGGAGCGACATCTTCTTCTTGAATTTCTCGTGGGAGGCGATGGTGTCGCGCGAGACACCGAACACGGGCACGCGCGCGTTCACGAACCTCGCGTACAGGTCGCGGAACTGGCGGCCTTCGTCGGTGCAGCCGGGCGTGTCGTCGCGCGGATAGAAATAGAGGACGAAGGGGTGGCCCTTGAAGGCCGAAAGCTGGAAACGCTGGGTGCCGGTAGCCGGTAGCTCGAAGTCGGGAAGGACCGGTTTATCGGTCATCCGAGGAGAGGCTCTTCATGAGGCGTGAAATGCATACCCACAACCCATCGTAGCAAGTTCCGTGAAAAACGCAAGCTATTGCGATGATTCCTCAGCCGGAACCGGCCGGTCCGGGAAAGAACGCAACTTCCGGGCCGCCCCCGATGTCGGAAATGCATCGACACCGACGGGAGCTCTTCATGGCACGCGTCCTGAATCTGTTCGCCGCATCCGCGGCGCTCGCGCTTCCATGGAGCTGCCTCGCACAAGGCAACGCGAGCGAAGCCTTCGACACGATCCGCTCCGTGCTCCAGCATCCCCGTTGCCAGAATTGCCACATCCCGGGCGATAGCCCGCTGCAGCTGAACGAGGGCCGCGTGCACCAGATGAACGTTCAACGCGGGCCGGATGGCCACGGCGCGGTCGCAATGGAATGCGCCGCGTGCCACGGCGTGCAGAACCTGCCCGAGAGCTATGGCCTGCACGTTCCGCCGGGCGCTCCCAACTGGCACCTGCCGCCACCCCAAATGAAGATGGTGTTCAAGGACCTGTCCGCGGGCGAGCTGTGCGCGACGATCAAGGATTCGAAGCGAACCGGGGGCAAAGACCTGCCCGCGATGCTCGCGCACGTGCGCGACGACAAGCTGGTCGCGTGGGGATGGGATCCTGGCCTGGGGCGCGATCCCGTGCCGATCCCTCGGACGCAATTCGTAGCCGCGTGGAAGGCGTGGATGGACGCGGGCGCGCCGTGTCCCGCGCCCTAACTATCCGCGGCAGCTTCCTCTGAAAGGAATGCCGGCCCCTGGGAAGCCAGGGTGCCGGAGCGGCCTTTTCGCGGAGCATCGACCACGCTGTGGAGCGGCAGGCTCGTGGGTTCGGTGCCTGCGACGAGATCGCGCATCGCCACGAGCGAGTAACCCTGGGATCTCCACCCTTCGAAGAGTTGCTCGAGGACGCCCGAGAGCTTCATTCCCTCGAGCTCGGCGTGCATCGTGAATACGTGATCGGCGGGTTCCTTCGTGCGCTCGAGCAGCGCCTGCGCCGCGTTCGCTTCCGTCACGCCGTCGAGGCCGATCATCTCGTCCAGCGTCGGCAGCGTGGTTGGATATTGCGGGCATGCGACGATCTCGCCCCGGATCACCGGCAGGAAAGGGTGCGTGCCGCGTGTGTCGGAGGCGTACGTGAAGCCCAACGACTGCGTTCGACGGTAGGCGTGCACATTCATCTGCCATCCGGCCGCGCCATGCACCGTAGGCTGCTCGCCGAAGACTTCGCGAAACCGGTCGCACGCGAGCTGCATCTGTTCCTGCGTCCATCGCTCGCCCGCGGCAGGCACGCCATCCTGCCACTTCACGTGGTCCCACGTGTGGATTCCGACCTCGAATCCGTCTTCGCGCACGCGTCGCATCGCGTCGGCGCAGCGCTTGCCGATATCCGGGCCGGGCAGGAGCGTTCCATAGAGGAGCGTCCGCACGCCGTAGTGCGAGAGCACCGAGGTGCGCCCCACTTTCTGCATGAACCCCGGGCGCAGCGCGCGCTTGATCGCGCGGCCCGTGTGGTCGGGGCCGAGGCTGAAGAGGAATGTGGCGCCGGCACCGTGGCGCTTGAGCATCTCCACGAGGCGCGGCACGCCCTCGCGCGTTCCGCGATAGGTGTCGACGTCGATCTTGAGGGCAAGCTTCATGGCTCTAGAATACAGTCATGATCACAGAACCGGACCCTCCGACGCCCTACGAACTCATCGGCGGCGAGGAGAAAGTGCACGCCATCGTCGAGCGCTTCTACGACCTCATGGACCTCGAGCCGCGATACGCGCGACTGCGTGCCGTCCACGGGTCCACGCTCGAGCACGCGCGCGAGAAGCTCTTCCTGTTCCTCTCCGGATGGCTCGGAGGACCGCCGCTCTATGCGGACCGGTTCGGTCATCCGATGCTGCGTGCGCGGCACCTTCCCTTTTCGATCGGCACCGTCGAACGGGATCAATGGATCGCGTGCATGGGACAGGCCCTCGAGGAGATGGAAGTCCCGGAGCCGCTGCGGCTCGGCCTCATGGGAAATCTCTATAAAACAGCCGACTGGATGCGCAACCGGCCGGAATGATTGTGCGGCGCAGCACTGCCATGCTAAAATATTGAAATTTTTCGGATTTTTGACATGTCCCGGCCTCTGCGCAACATCGCAATCATCGCCCACGTCGACCACGGCAAGACCACGCTCGTCGACAAACTGCTGCAGCAGGCGGGCACGTTCGCCAAGCACCAGCACCTCGTCGAACGCGTGATGGACTCGAACGACATCGAGCGCGAGCGCGGCATCACGATCCTCGCGAAGAACACGGCCGTCGACTATCACGGCGTGCACATCAACATCGTCGATACGCCCGGCCACGCCGACTTTGGCGGCGAGGTGGAGCGCGTGCTCTCGATGGTCGATGGCGTATTGCTGCTCGTCGATGCGGTCGAAGGCCCCATGCCGCAGACGCGCTTCGTGACGCGCAAGGCGCTCGCGCAAGGCCTGAAGCCCATCGTCGTCGTGAACAAGGTCGACCGCGACGCGGCGCGCCCCGCCTGGGTCGTGGACCAGACCTTCGACCTCATGGATAAGCTCGGCGCCTCCGAGGACCAGCTCGATTTCCCCGTGATCTACGCCTCCGCCATCAATGGCTGGGCCACGACCGAGGTCGGACAAGTCGGCACGGACATGCGGCCGCTTTTCGACGCGGTCCTCAAATACGTTCCCGAGCCCAAGGGCGATCCCGAAGCGCCGCTGCAACTGCAGATCGCCGCCGTGGATTACTCGAGCTTCCTGGGCCGGATCGCCATCGGACGCATTCGCCGCGGAACGATCCGCAAGGCGCAGCAGGTTGCCGTGATGGCCGGCGACAAGCCGCCGCGCATCGCGAAGATCGGGCTGCTCCACACGTTCCAGGGACTGGAAAAGGTCGAGACGGATTCGGCTTCCGCCGGCGAGATCGTCTCGGTGACGGGCATCGAGGATTTCGTGATCGGCACGACGTTCGCGGACCCGGAAAAACCCGAGGCGCTCGCGATGGTGGGCGTGGACGAGCCGACGCTCACGATGAACTTCATGGTGAACAAGTCGCCGCTCGCGGGCCAGGAAGGCAAGTACGTGACGAGCCGCCAGATCCGCGAACGGCTGGATCGCGAGCTGCTCGCCAACGTGGCGCTGCGCGTCGAGGAAACGGGCGATGCGGACGTCTTCCGTGTCTCGGGCCGCGGCGAGCTGCACCTCACGATCCTCATCGAGAACATGCGGCGCGAAGGTTACGAAGTCGCCGTGGGCAAGCCGCGGGTCGTCGTGAAGGAAGTCGACGGCGTGCGCATGGAGCCATGGGAGCAGCTCACGGTCGACGTCGAGACCGACAGCCAGGGCAAGATCATGGAGGAGCTCGGCCGCCGCGGCGGCGAGCTGCAGGACATGGTCCCGGACGGCAAGGGACGCGTGCGCCTGGACTACAACATCCCGTCGCGCGGCCTCATCGGATTCCAGATGGAGTTCATGACGCTCACGCGGGGCACGGGCATCAAGAGCCACGTGTTCGATACATATGCGCCTGTGAAGGGCGAGCTGCCGGCGCGCCGCAACGGCGTACTCATCTCCTCGGAGCAGGGCGACGCCGTGGCCTTCGCGCTATGGAACCTCGAAGAGCGCGGCCGCATGTTCGTTTCCCCGGGCGAGCGCGTGTACGAAGGCATGGTGATCGGCATCCACAGCCGCGACAACGACCTCATCGTGAACCCTATCAAGGGCAAGAAGCTCACGAACGTGCGCGCCGCCGGCAAGGACGAAGCGGTCACGCTCACGCCGCCGATCCAGCTCACGCTCGAGTCCGCGATCGAGTTCATCGAGGACGACGAGCTGGTTGAAGTGACGCCCAAGTCGATCCGCCTGCGCAAGCGTTTTCTCTCGGAGCACGAGCGCAAACGCGCGGCGCGCGAGGACAAAGCGGCCTGAGGGCCGCCCCCCGCGGTAGTTTTCCCCCAGGAGGCCTGTCAACCGAACCGGTGGTTCGCGCATTGGCATGAGAATGCGCGTCTTGCGCGTCCTGGGGAGGAGCCATGGGGAGACTCCAAGGGGGAATTCGAGCGCTTGATTCCGCGCGGGCGGCACTGATCGTCGGCGGAATCGCAACAGCGTTGGGAGGCGCCGCGCTGTTCGGTATCGTGGCGCACACAAGGACACCGTGGTCGACCCAGAGGATCGTTGGCCTCGTGCCCCTCGATTCGCTGGCGCGGGCCGATTTCGTGGTGCCAACGCAGCCGCCCGGGCTCAAGAACAAGCCCGTGCAAATCGCCGCGGCTCCTGCCGTGCCTGTCGTCCCTTTGCCACCCGCGCCCCCCGACTCGCTTTTGAAGGGCGAGTCCGTCGTGGACCTGTCGAACCCGGTTGAGCCGCCCCGTGGACCGGTTGAAGCCGCCCCGAACAAGCCGGCGGAAACGAAACCTGTCGAGCCCAGGCCCATCGAGACGCGGGTCGCGGAGCTGAAGATTCTCGGGGTGAAGTCGCCGCCCGTGCCGGCGTTTCCGGTAATTCAAGCGCAACTTCCGGAACCCGAGGGCATCCAGGCGACGGCCGCGATCGCGAAGCCCGTTCAAACCAGGCAGCCCGTCCTCGCAACAGTCGAGCCGCCGCGCGTTGAGCCGCAGCGCGTGGAGCCGCGGCATGTCGAACCAAGACCGGCTCCCATGAAGGTTGCGGAGACGAAGCGCGTCGATCCGAAGCCGCCGGTGCCGAAGCTTGCCGAACCGAAGCGCGTGGAACCAAAACCAATGAAGCCGAAAATCGTCGAGGTGGCGCACAACGAGCCGAAGCACGTCGTCCCCAAGGTAGAAGTGGCCAAGCGCGTCGAACCGAAGCCGGCGAAACCGAAATTCATCGAAGTCGCCCACAACGAGCCCAGGCACGTCGCTCCGAGGGCGGAAATGGTCAGGCACCTCGAGACGAAACCGGCCGTCTCCGGAGTCGGCGATTCGAAGGGCTGGAAGGCTCGCCCCGTGTCGTTGAAGGTGACCGAAGTAAAGCACGTCGAGCCGCTACCGACTCCCTCGTGGATCGCCGAAGCGAAGCGGGCCGCCGACCTGAGGGCCGAGGAGGCAAAGCTCGCCGAAGCGAAGCATGCGGCCGAATTGAAAGCCGAAGAGTGGAAGCTCGACGAGACGAGGCGCGAGGTCCAGGCGACGCTCGCCGAAACGAGGGCCGCGCAGGCGAAGCTCGATGAAACGAAGCGCGCCTTCGAAACGACGCTTGCCGAGGCGAAGCCCGTGGCGAGGCCCGCGGTCGAAACCAGGATCCTGAGCCACTCGACCTGCGAGACTTGCGGCACGGTGACCGCTGTGTTGACGCGTGCGCTGGCCCGCGGCACCTATGGCATCGAGGTCCGGGTCCACTTCGGCACCGGCAGCAACGGGGCCTTCCTCTTTCCCACGGATCCCGGCTTCTCGAGCGGAGACCACGTGCGCCTGTCCGACGGGCGCCTGACGCGCATGTAGCGCCTAAAGGTCGTCGATCGATTTCGGCCAATCGTCCTTGAGGAGCCTCGACAGCGAGCGATCGGCGAGGAGCTTCCCGCCGGTCTGGCACCGCGCGCAGTAGTTGCACTCGTTTTCGGCATAGGCGATCCGTTGCACCGGGGCGCCGCAGACCGGGCAGGGCAGCTTGAAACGCCCGTGGACGGCCATGGTCGGGTGGAATGCGGTCACCTTCGAAGGAAATCCGCCCCCGGCTTCGGCGCGAAGCTGGTCAGTCCATTTCGTGAGCGTCGAGCGCGTGGCCTCATAGAGCCGCTTCGTCTCCGCGTCGTCGAGCGTGCGGGTGAGCTTCATCGGCGAGAGCTTCGCCGCGTGCAGGATCTCGTCGGAATAGGCGTTGCCGATGCCGCTGAAGAGGTGCGGATCGGTGAGCGAGCGCTTGAGCGTGTGGCTCTCCTTCCGGAGCGCGGCCTGGAATTCCTCGAGCGTGGATGACAGGGGCTCGATGCCGCCCGGATCGAGGGCCTTGAGCGCCGCCTCTCCGCGAACGAGAGTAAGCGAGGCGCGCCTCTTCGATCCGGCTTCCGTGAAGTAGAGGGTGCCACTCTCGAATTCGAAAGCGGCGATCGTGTTGGGCGCGGGCTTGGACGACTTCGCGTCGGGGCCTTTCCACACCAGGCGCCCCGCGATCATCAGGTGGATCACCGCGAAGAGCCCGTCGGCCAGGTCGAGGACGATGCGCTTGCCGATGCGGCGAATGCCGATGACGGTACGGCCGGCGACCGCGTCGATCGGGGGATCGAAGCTGCGAAGCACGAACGGGTTCATGGTGCGGATGCGCAGGAGGCGCTGCCCACCCACCTGCCGCTCGAGCGCTTCTACGTAGACCGTGACGTCGGGCAGCTCCGGCATGGAGGCCATCTTACAGTCCGATGGTGGCTCACCCCATGAGCTTCGTATCTGACAAAATGCCCCAATGGAAATACTCTCGATGATTCTCCTGGGCGTCCTTGCCGTGGTGGCCGGATTCGTCGCGGGGAGGTTCTTCGGCCGCTCCGTGCGCGATGCGAAGCTGATCGGCGAGCTGGAGGCGCAGCTCGCCGCGACGCGGGAGCAGAGCACTCGCAGCAGCGTGCAGGCCGCGGAGCTCGAGCGCGAGATCACCGGCCTGCGCTCCCACGTCCAGGAAATGTCCCAGCGCAGCGCCCAGCTCGAAGAGCGAGCGCGAATGCTCGGCGACTCCAAGCAGGTGCTGGAGAACGCATTCAAGTCGCTCTCCGCCGAAGCGCTCAAGAACAACAACGCCGCCTTCCTGGATCTCGCGAAAACGTCGCTGGGACAATTCCAGCAGCGTGCCGAAGGAGATCTCGAGAAGCGCCAGGTCGCGATCGACGCCCTCGTGAAGCCGGTTAAGGAGTCGCTCGAGAAGGTCCACGAGAACATCCACGCGCTGGAGCGCGTGCGCGAGCAGGCCTACGGCGAAATCCGGGCGCAGTTCAGCCAGATGGGGGAAGTCCAGGCGCTGCTGCGCCAGGAGACCGCGAACCTGGTCAAGGCGCTTCGGGCGCCGCACGTTCGAGGCCGGTGGGGCGAGATGCAGCTTCGCCGCGTGGTCGAGATGTCCGGGATGATGAAGCACGTCGACTTCGTCGAGCAGGAAAGCGCCGATTCGGACGAGGGCCGTCTTCGCCCGGACCTCATCGTGCGCATGCCCGGCGGGCGGCAGATCGTGGTGGACGCCAAGGCGCCCATCAACTCCTATCTCGATGCCCACGAGGCCATCGACGACAACGTCCGCCGCGCCAAGCTGCGCGAACACGCGCAGCTCGTGCGCTCGCACCTGCAGTCGCTCTCGCGAAAGGCGTATTGGGACCAATTCCAGCCCACGCCCGAGATGGTCGTGATGTTCATTCCCGGGGAGGCGTTCTACAGTGCCGCGCTGGAGGTCGATCCGGAGCTGCTCGACAACGGCTTCGCCCTGAACGTGATCATGGCCTCGCCGGCGTCGCTGATGGCCCTGCTGAAGGCCGCGCACTATGGCTGGCGCCAGGAGAGTCTCGTCGACAACGCTCGCGAGATCAGCCGGCTCGGCGCGGATCTCTATTCGCGCCTGAACAAGATGTCCGAGCACGTGAGCGGAATGGGCAGGGGACTCGAAGCGGCCCTCGCGAGCTACAACGCGGCCGTGGGCTCGCTCGAAAGCCGCGTCCTCGTGTCGGCACGCCGGTTCAAGGAGCTGGGCGCCACGTCCCAGGATGCGGAGATCTTCGAGCTGAGGGCGATCGAGGGCGGGGTGCGGAGGCTCCAGCCGCCCGAAGAATAGGCCGTTGCCGTAAAATGGATGCATGAAAGTCATCGGCATCGCGGGCCACAGCGGCAGCGGCAAGACGACGCTCATCGAGAAGCTGATCCCGGTCTTCGTAAGAGAGGGCCTGCGCGTGTCGCTCATCAAGCACGCACACCACGAGTTCGACGTGGACCAGCCTGGCAAGGATTCGCATCGCCATCGCCAGGCGGGCTGCTCCGAGGTGCT
>DATGGI010000008.1:0-10357 GCA_035308545.1 Usitatibacter sp. | reverse complement strand
CACCAAGTCGGGGCACGTCGCCGTGTTCAAGACCGCGGGCAACGAGGATTGCCACGTGATCCTCCGCGGCGGCAAGGCGCCCAACTACGATGCGGCGAGCGTGGATGCCGCGGGCAAGGAACTTGCGGCCTCGGGCCTCGCCCAACGCCTCATGGTGGATTTCTCGCACGCGAACTCGTCGAAGGATTACCGGAAGCAGATCGATGTTTGCTCCGATGTCGCCCGCCAGCTTTCCGCCGGCGAGCGCCGCATCGTGGGCGTGATGGTTGAAAGCCATATCAACGCCGGGCGCCAGGATCTCGCGCCCGGGAAGCCGCTCGAGTACGGCGTGTCGATCACCGACGCCTGCCTGGGCTGGACCGATACCGTGAAGCTGCTCGACACGCTTGCGGAGGCCGTTCGCCGCCGCCGCGTCGCCCCGCAAGACCAGGACTGAGAGCGAATGATGAAGACCGAGAAGAAGCCGATGCCCGTGGTGGGCCGCACCGACGACCTGCGGATCAGCGCCGTACGCGCGCTCATCGCCCCGCAGTTGCTGCTCGAGGAGCTGCCGGTGGATTCCGCCGCGCTCGCCACCGTCACCAATGCGCGCCAGGCCGTGCACCGGATCCTCCATGGCGCGGACGATCGCCTCGTGGCCGTCGTGGGTCCCTGTTCGATCCACGACTCGGGGGCCGCGCTCGAATACGCGGCGAAGCTTCGCGACGCGGCGGCGCACCACGCGGCCGATCTCTTCGTCGTGATGCGCGTGTACTTCGAGAAGCCGCGCACGACCGTGGGATGGAAGGGCTTCATCAACGATCCCCATCTCGACGGAAGCTTCGCGATCAACCAGGGATTGAAGCTCGCGAGAAAGCTCCTGCTCGACATCAATCGCATGGGGCTGCCGTGCGGGACCGAGTTCCTCGACCTCCTCTCCCCGCAGTACATCTCGGACCTCATCGCCTGGGGCGCGATCGGCGCGCGCACCACCGAATCGCAGACGCACCGCCAGCTCGCCTCGGGCTTGTCGTGTCCCGTCGGATTCAAGAACGGGACCGACGGTTCGATCCGCGTCGCGGTCGATGCCCTGCGCGCGGCGGCGGCCCCGCATGCGTTCATGGGGATGACGAAGACCGGGCAGGCCGCGATCTTCGAGACCGTGGGCAACGAGGACTGCCACGTGATCCTGCGAGGGGGCAAGACGCCCAACTACGATGCGGCGAGCGTTGAAGCGGCCGCGAAGGAGCTTGGCGCCGCGGGACTCGCGCCGCACGTCATGATCGATTTCTCGCACGCGAACGCTTCCAAGCAATACCAGAAGCAGGTGGAGGTCGGCGGCGACGTCGCGCGGCAGGTCGGCGCAGGCGACGAGCGCATCGTGGGCGTGATGGTCGAAAGCCATCTCAATGCCGGGCGCCAGGACCTCGTGCCGGGCCAGCCGCTCGCGCACGGCGTCTCCATCACCGATCCCTGCCTCGGCTGGGACGATACCGCCGCGCTGCTTGAAACCCTCGCAAGTGGCGTGAGACAGCGCCGCCTCGCCGCCAATGAGTAAGGCCGACGAATTCCGCATCCTTGGACGGCGCCCCGGAAACGAGGAGTCTATCCGCTTCACCTATCGCGGCGTCCCGTTCGACCAGGATTGCTTCCACGTCGTCGCGGGTTTGAATGCGGTCGACACGCGCGAATACACCGAAGCCACGTTCAAGGCGCTCAAGGAAGCGGGCCAGGTATGCGCGCGCATGGGCGCATACAAGCCGCGCACCAGCCCTTACTCGTTCCAGGGCTATGGCAAGCAGTGCCTTCCATATGTCTTCGAGCTCGCGGGCAAGTACGGCATCCAGGTGATCTCGATGGAGGTCACGCGCGACGAGCACCTGGACGAGATCCGCGCGGCGCTGCGCGAGACCGGCGACGCCACGGGCGTGATGCTGCAGATCGGCACGCGCAACACGCAGAACTTCGAGCTGCTGAAGACTGTCGGCAGCCAGCGCGATTTTCCGATCCTGCTGAAGCGCGGCTACGGCATCACGCTGCACGAATCGCTCCTCGCGGCGGAGTACGTCGCGGCCTCGGGCAATCGCGACATCGTGTTCTGCCTGCGCGGCGTGAAGACGAACCTGGGCGATCCGCATCGCAACCTGGTGGACTTCGCGCACCTTCCCGTCGTGAAGCGCCTCACTCGCATGCCGGTGTGCATCGATCCTTCCCATTCGGTCGGACTTCGCGCCGAGGCGCCCGATGGGCTCCAGGACATCTTCCACGTCGCGGCGCAGGGCATCATCGCCGGAGCCAACCTCGTCCTCACCGACATCCATCCCGAGCCCCGCAAGGCGCTGGTGGATGCGGGACAGGCGTTGACGCTCGAAGAGTTGCCGCGATTCCTCGAGGATTGCGCGATCGTGCGGGAAGCGTACGACAGGCGGCGTGGAATTTGAGAATCGCAGGCCATCCGTGTTCATCTGTGTTCATCTGTGGTTTCCTGGCTTTTCTTTCCGTCCCATCCGTCGCCGCTGAAATTTCGCTGAAGGACGACCTCGGCCGCACGGTCGAGATGAAGGAGCCGGCGAAGCGGATCGTGACGCTGGCGCCGTTCCTCACGGAGCTCGTGTTCACGGCCGGCGCCGGCGATCGCGTCGTGGGCGTGAGCGCCTATAGCGACTATCCTCCCGCGGCGAAGAAGCTCCCGCAGGTGTCGTCGGCCCTCTCGTGGTCGCTCGAGGAGATCGCGGCGCTGCGTCCCGACCTCGTGCTCGCGTGGCGCGACAACATGCGCCCCGAGGACGTCTCGCGACTCACCGCCTTCGGCATCGCCGTGTACGTCGCCGACGCGCGCAATTTCGAAGACGTGCCGCGCGCGCTCGAAGCCATCGGCAGGCTCGTCGGGCGCGACACGTCGGGCGCGGTCGGCGCCTACCGCGACAAGCTCGCCCGCCTGCGTTTGCAATACGAATCGAAGCCCCGCGTCACCGCGCTCCTCGAGATCTGGCATTCGCCGCTCACCACGATCGCGGGCCGCCACTTCATGAACGAGGCGCTTGAGATCTGCGGCGCGAAGAACGTGTTTGCCGACTTGAGCGGCGTCGCGCCCGTGGTCGGATGGGAAGAAGTGATCCTCCGCGATCCGGACGTGATCGTCGGGATCAACTCGGCGGGAAGCGAGAAGGATTTCCGCGCGGCATGGAGCGAGCGCGCGACGCTGCGCGCCGTGATGCAGCGCCACCTCGTCTACGCGGATGCGGACAGGCTCCAGCGCCTCACCGCGCGCACACCCGACGGCGTCGCGTCGTTGTGCGCCGCGATCGACCGCGTCAGGCCGAACGGACCGGCGCGATAGAACCCGAGCAGAGCACGGGCCCGGTGGGCTGGCCGGTGGGCGAGCCCGCCATGGGCTCCATGCTCACCGCGAAAGCGACCGCGTTGCTCACCCGCGGATCCTCGTGCGCCATGCGCATCACGGTCTCGCCCATCTCGTTCTTCACCATCCCGAGTGAGCGCGGCTTGCCGTCCTTCGGCATGACCCAGAGCTCGAGGCCCATGCCTTCCTTGGCTTTCCAGGGCTTCACCATGCGGACCTTGAGCGTTCCCGGCTGGTTCATCGAGACCACCATGCGCGGCACGTTGTCCGGAGCCGTGAGCACGGCGACGAAGTCGGGCTCGCCGCCCGGCACCTGGAAAGTCCACAGCAGGAACGCGAGCAGCACCGTCGCCATTCCACCCGCGACGATCGCGAAGGGGCGCCAGTAGGACGAGATCCCCGGACGCGGCGGCGCCACGCGCGCTTCGATCGCTCGCCACACGCGCGCCGGAGGCTCGACGGCAGCGACGCCCTGCGCGAGCGGGTTGATCGCGGTTTCCCAACGGGCCACGGTTTCGGCGAGCGCGCGATCGGATGCCCTCATCGATTCGAAGCGCGCGCGGGCGCGGCCGCGCAGCGTGCCCAACGCGAATTCCGCGGCAAGCGCTTCGCGGGCTTCGCGCGACAGCTTCATTGGACTCCCTTCGCCATCAGGCAATCGCGCAGCTTCGCGAGGCCGCGGCGCACGTGCGTCTTCACCGTACCCAGCGGTTTCTTCAGGTGGGCGGCCAGCTCCGAGTGCGTGAGGCCGTGGAAGAACGCGAGCGCGATCGTCTGGCGCTGTTCCGCATCGAGCTCCTCCAGGCACTGCTGGATGGAATGGGACTGCTGCCGGGTCTCCGCATCGCGCGCGGGCGCAGCGCTCTCGTCGGCGAGGTTCGTGGCGAGCGCATCATCCACGTCGGGCTCCTCGCGGGTCCGGCGCACGATGTCGAGGCTGCGGTTGCGCACGATCGCCGTCATCCACGTGAGCGGGGCGCTCCTGGCCGCCGCGTAGTCCGACGAACGCCTCCAGATGTTGACGAAGCTGTCCTGCAACACTTCCTCCGCGAGCGGTCTCTCCCGGACTATACGAAGCGAGACGGCAAACAGTTTCGAGCTGGTCGCGCGATAGAGCTCGGCGAAGGCATTCCTGTCGCCCAGCGCGGTGCGGGCGAGGAGGCCCTCGAGGGCGGCGTTCTCTGCCATCTACTTCTTCTCCTCGCGGCCCGGCTTCCACAGCGGCTCGGGCACGCCCGCGGCTGCATTGATGGAGCGCGCGACCAGGAATAGCAGGTCCGAGAGGCGGTTCAGGTACTGGATGGACAGGGCCGAGACGGCCTCGACGCGCCCGAGCGCCACCATCGAGCGCTCCGCGCGGCGGCAGATGGTGCGGGCGAGGTGGCACGCGGAGGCGGCTCGGGTCCCCCCGGGAAGGATGAATTCCTTGAGCGGCGGCAGCGGGTCGCGCAGCCGGTTGATGCGCTCGTCGATCTGCTTCAGGTGCGCGTCCCAGAGCGCGGAGCGCCCCGGAATGCTCACTTCACCGCCCAGGTCGAAGAGGTCGTTCTGCACCGAAAGCAGGAAGGCGCGGATTTCGTCCGGCAGGTCCTCGGCCAGGACCATGCCGATGGCGCTGTTCAGCTCGTCGATTTCGCCCATGGCGGCGATGCGGGGGGCGTCCTTGCCCACGCGCGTGCCGTCGCCCAGCCCGGTCGTGCCGTCGTCGCCGGTGCGCGTCACGATCTTCGTGAGGCGATTTGCCATGGGCGGCCATTGTACAATCGCCTCCGTGAAAACCAGCTTTTTGGACTTCGAGCAGCCCATCGCGGAGCTCGAACAGAAGATCGAGGAGCTGCGCTTCGTCCAGGACGACTCCGCGGTCGACATCTCCCAGGAGATCGAGCGGCTTTCGAAGAAGAGCCGCGAGCTCACCAAGGACATCTACTCGAAGCTGACGGCGTGGCAGATCTCCAAGGTCGCGCGCCACCAGCAGCGCCCCTACACGCTCGACTACGTGAGCGCGATGTGCACCGACTTCGAGGAGATGCACGGGGACCGCGCGTTCGCCGACGACCCGGCGATCGTCGGAGGCCTCGCGCGCTTCAACGGGCAGAGCGTCATGGTGATCGGCCACCAGAAGGGGCGCGACACCAACGACAAGATCTTCCGTAACTTCGGCATGCCGCGCCCCGAGGGCTACCGCAAGGCGCTGCGCCTCATGAAGCTCGCGGAGAAGTTCGCGATCCCGCTGCTCACCTTCGTCGATACGCCCGGCGCCTATCCGGGCATCGGCGCGGAAGAGCGCGGACAGTCGGAAGCGATCGGCAAGAACCTCTACGTGATGGCGGGGCTGCGCGTGCCGGTCGTGGTCACCGTCATCGGCGAGGGCGGCTCCGGCGGCGCGCTCGCGATCGCCGTGGGCGACGTCACGCTCATGATGCAGTACTCGACCTACTCGGTGATCTCGCCCGAGGGTTGCGCCGCGATCCTCTGGAAGAGCGCGGAGAACGCCGGCGAGGCGGCCGAGAGCCTCGGCATCACGGCCCCGCGCCTGAAGGCACTCGGTGTCATCGACAAGGTGATTGCCGAGCCGCTCGGCGGCGCCCATCGCGATCCGGCCGAAGCTGCCAAGAACCTGAAGAAGGCGATCCAGGAAAGCCTGCGAAGCTTGCAGGACCTTTCCGCCGAGGAATTGCTCGAGCGCCGCCAGGAGCGGTGGGTCAACTATGGGAAGTTCAAGGAACTGGCCGAGTAGCCTCTTCGGCGACCTGCCGCGCGGCGTGGCGGTGTGCGCCGGATTTTCCGGTGGCGTGGATTCGGCGGTGCTGCTCGACCTGCTCGCCCGCGATTCGAAACGCGATGGACGCAGGCTCACGGCCGTCCACGTCCATCACGGACTGAGCCCCAATGCCGATCGCTGGACCGCCGCGTGCGAGGCGTTCTGCGCGGAGCGCGGCATCCCGCTCGACGTGGTGCGCGTGAAGGTGGACCGGCGCGCGAAGGGGGGCCTCGAAGCGGCCGCTCGCGAAGCGCGCTACGCCGTCTATGCCAAGCGGCCCGAGCCCTTCGTGGCGCTCGCGCACCATCTCGACGACCAGGCCGAGACCGTCCTCCTGCAGTTGCTGCGCGGAACGGGATTGAAGGGCGTCGCCGCGATGCCCGCGATGCGCACGATGGCCGGTTCGCAGGTGACGCTGTATCGCCCGCTGCTCGCGATCCCGCGCCGCGCCATCGTCGAATACGCGCGCGAAGCGAAGCTTCACTGGGTCGAGGACGAATCGAACGATTCGAGCGTGCAGGACCGCAACTACCTGCGCCGCGAGATCGCGCCATTGCTGGAGGCGCGCTTTCCCGGGTGGCGCCAGGCGCTGGGTCGATTCGCGCGCCACGCCGCCGAAGCCGATGCGATGCTCGACGCGCAAGCCGCGATCGACGGCGCGAACGAGCCCGAATCGTTCACGCTCCAGGCGGGCCTTTCGGCGCCGCGGCGCGCGAATGCGCTGCGTGCTTTCCTCGCGGCCCGCGGTCTCGCGATGCCAAGCGAGGCGCGCCTGGATGAGATGGCGCGGCAACTCTACGGCGCGCGAGCCGACGCTCGTGTTCGCATCGAGCACGACGGTGTCCTCATCACCCGCCATCGTGGCGCCGCGCGCATCGAGCGAAACCTTCCGCGCGAGGCGGCGGCATGGTGCGTGGAATGGCACGGGGAGGCGCGCATCGAGCTGGGCGAGGGACGCGGGCAGGTGCGCTTCGAGCGCGAACGAGGAGCGGGAATCGACGCTTCGTCCATCGCGGAGGGACATTGGCGCTTCATGTCGCGCGCCGGGGGAGAAAGGATCCGGCTCGCCGCGCAGGGACGCACGCGCACGCTGAAGAACCTGCTGCAGGAGCGCTCGATTCCCGCGTGGCAACGCGATCATTTGCCGCTCCTTTTTCGCGGAACCGAGCTCGTCTGGGTGCCGGGCATCGGTATCGCCGCCGAATATGCGTGCGAGGCGCGCTCCGAGGGGCTTTTGCCGCGCTGGACCATGGCGGGCGCGGTGGCGCTGTGCTAAAATGAAAAGCTAAATTTTTCATCAATTTAGCCGCTAGTTCAGCTCCCCAAGGAGGGGATTTCATGGCAGTCGAACGCACCCTTTCCATCATCAAGCCCGATGCCGTCGCGAAGAACGTGATCGGCGAGATCTACGCGCGATTCGAGAAGGCCGGCCTCAAGGTCGTGGCCGCGAAGATGGCGCACCTGTCGCGCAGCGACGCGGAAGGCTTCTACGCGGTCCACAAGGGACGCCCGTTCTTCAACGACCTCGTGTCGTTCATGATCTCGGGTCCCGTGATGGTCCAGGTGCTCGAAGGCGACAACGCGATCCAGAAGAATCGCGACCTCATGGGTGCCACGGATCCGAAGAAGGCCGACAAGGGTACGATCCGCGCGGATTTCGCGCAGTCGATCGACGCGAACGCAGTGCACGGCTCCGACGGGCCCGAGACCGCGAAGGTCGAGATCGCCTACTTCTTCCCGTCGAGCAACGTCTACTCGCGCTAGACCATGAGCGGGCGCGCCAATCTCCTCGACTTCACCCTGCCCGCGCTCACCGAGTGGCTGGCCGGGCAGGGCGAGAAGCCGTTCCGCGCGCGCCAGGTGTTCCAGTGGATCCACCAGCGCGGTGTCGCGGACTTCGACGCGATGACCGACCTCGCGAAATCGTTGCGCGAGAAATTGAAGGCAGTCGCCGAGGTTCGCCCGCCCGCGATCCTCTCCGAGCATCGCTCGGCCGACGGCACGGTGAAGTGGCTCTTCGACGTGGGGATCGGTAACGGCATCGAGACCGTGTACATCCCCGAGGACGATCGCGGCACGCTCTGCGTCTCCTCGCAGGTGGGCTGCGCGCTCGATTGCAAGTTCTGCTCGACGGGGCGCCAGGGCTTCAACCGCGACCTCTCGGTCGGCGAGATCATCGGCCAGCTCTGGGTCGCGAACAAGCGCCTGGAGGAGATGGAGCGCGACGGGGTCGCCTCGCGCCTCGAAGGCGACGAGGGCGCGACGGGTGAACGCGGACCGAGGCCCGTGTCGAACGTCGTGATGATGGGCATGGGCGAGCCGCTGAACAATTTCGAGCCCGTCGTCGATGCGATGAAGATCATGCTCGACGACATGGCCTACGGCCTTTCGCGGCGCCGCGTGACGCTCTCGACCTCGGGCGTGGTCCCGAACATCCGCAAGCTGAAGGACGCGCTGCCGGTCGCGCTCGCCGTGAGCCTGCATGCGCCCAACGACGAGATTCGCAGCCGCATCATGCCGGTGAACGACGCCTATCCGATCGCGAAGCTGCTGGACGCATGCCGCGAATATCTCGAGGTCTCGCCGCGCGACTTCATCACCTTCGAGTACGTGATGCTCGAAGGCGTGAACGACGCGCCCGACCACGCGAAGGAGCTCGCGAAGCTGCTGAAGTCGGTTCCTTCGAAGGTGAACCTGATTCCATTCAACCCTTTCCCGGACTCGGGCTTCACGCGCAGCTCTCCCGACCGCGTGCGCCGCTTCCAGCAGGTGCTCCTCGACGCCGGCTACATCGCGACGGTGCGCAGGACGCGCGGCGAAGACATCGACGCGGCCTGCGGGCAGCTCGCCGGCCAGGTCGTGAACCGCATGAAGCGAAAGACAGTCCGCATCCATTCACATCCGGGGCACTGATGCGCATCCTCCTCGCCTTGATCACCGTGATCCTGACGGCCTGCAGCTCGCAGAGCTCGGTCTCCTCGAAGCCCGTCACGGAAAGCGAGCCCACCGACGGCCGCACCCGCGCCGCCGCCCATACGGGACTCGCCGGCGAGTACTACGCGCGCGGCAATTGGGCGGTCGCGCTCGCCGAGTCGCGCGAGGCGCTCAAGTGGGACTCGAACTACTACCCGGCGTACAACATGCAGGGCCTGATCTACATGGAGCTGCGCGAGGACGGGCCGGCGCGCGAGGCCTTCGAACGCTCGCTCTCGTTGAGCGGGAACAATCCCGACGTGCAGAACAACTACGGCTGGTTCCTGTGCACGCGCAACGATCCCAATCGCGGGCTCGACCTCATGCAGCGCGCCCTTTCGAACCCGCTTTACTCCACGCCGGAGAAGGCGTTCCTGTCGCGCGGCCTGTGCCTCAAGCGCATGGGCCGCACTCCCGAGGCCGAGGAGAGCCTGCGCCGCGCGGTGCTGATCCGGCCCGACATGATCGGCGCGCTCTACAACCTCGCCATCCTCTCGTACGAACGGGGCGCGATGAAGGATGCCGAAAACTACATGTCGCGCTACATGCGGCTTACGACACCGACGCTCGAAGGACTCGTGTACGGCGTGAAGATCGCGCGCGCGAGCGGCGACTCCGCCTCGGAGCAGAGCTACCTGCAGCAGATGCGGCGGCGCTTTCCCGATACCCCGGAGCTCTCGGAGCTCGAGAAGTCGCGCTAGGAAAACCCGTGCAAGCGGAAGCCGAACTCCAGCCGGAAGAGTCGCCTCGCAAGACGCTCGGCCAGATGCTGGCGAGCGAGCGCGAGCGCCAGGGGCTTTCGCGCGCCGATGCCGCGCAGCGCCTGCACATGAGCGCCTACCAGGTCGAGGCGCTGGAGACCGGCGACTATTCGCGGCTCCCGAAAGGCACCTTCCTTCGCGGATTCGTGCGCAACTACGCGAAGGTCCTGGGCGTCCCCGTCGACACCGTGATGCCGATGCTCACCGAAGACGCGCCGCGCGATGGGCGTCCGGGCATCGTCGTCCCCACGCAGAACATCCGCTTCGATCCGCTCGGCGATCGCCTGCAGAGTCCGTACGTGAAGGCAGCCGTGCTAGCGGTCGTCGTGGTCTCGATCGCGTTCGCCGCGATGTACTGGTGGGTGGCGGTGCGCCCGTCGCTTCCCGCGGCAACGCACAAGAATGCGGATTCCGCGTCGATCGACGTGGCGGCCGCAACGCCCGAGCCCGCGCCGATTCCCGTGACGGCCGTGACGACGCCGGCACCCGCGCCGGAGCCCGTCGCGCCGCCAAGGCAGGAAG
>DATGGI010000007.1:0-7306 GCA_035308545.1 Usitatibacter sp. | reverse complement strand
CGCGCCTCATCGTGAAGATCGCGCCGGCGGTTGCGAAGGCCGCGATGGATAGCGGCGTGGCGACGGACCCCATCAAGGATTTCCCGGCGTACGAGCAGCGCCTCAACGAATTCGTCTATCACTCCGGCATCATCATGAAGCCGATCTTCGCCCAGGCGAAGAAGGCGCCGCGCCGCGTGGTGTTCGCAGAGGGCGAGGACGAGCGCGTGCTGCGTGCAGTCCAAGTGGTCGTCGACGAAGGCATCGCGACTCCGTTGCTGGTCGGGCGTCCCGCGGTGATCCAGAGCCGCGTGGAGCGATTCGGCTTGCGACTCCAGGCGGGCCAGCACTACCGCATCGTGAATCCCGAGGACGATCCGCGCTTCAAGGAATTCTGGACCGAGTACCACAAGCGCACCGAGCGCCGCGGCGTCTCGATCCCCTTCGCGCGCGCCGAGATGCGCCAGAGGCCCACGCTCATCGCCTCGATGATGGTCCACATGGGCGAAGCCGACGGCATGATCTGCGGCACGTCCGGGACGCACGACTCGCACCTGCACTACATCGACCAGGTGCTGGGGCGCGCGCCGGGCGTGAAGAACTTCTACGCGATGAACCTGCTGATGCTGCCCAAGCGCACTGTGTTCATCTGCGACACGTACGTGAATCTCGATCCCACGCCCGAGCAGATCCTCGAGATGGCGGGGCTCGCCGCCGAGGAGATCCGGCGCTTCGGCCTCGTGCCGAGGGTGGCCCTGCTCTCGCACTCGAACTTCGGGACGAGCGATTCGGCATCCGCCGCGAAGATGCGCACGGCGCTCGACCTCATCCGCTCGCGCATGCCCACGCTCGATGTCGAAGGCGAAATGCACGGCGACGCGGCACTCTCTTCCGAGGTGCGGTTGAAGGCGTTCCCGAACGCGACGATGCGCGACGACGCGAACCTCCTCATCATGCCGACGCTCGACGCGGCGAACATCTCGTTCAACCTGCTCAAGGTCGTGGGCGGGTCCGGCATCACCGTGGGCCCGATCCTCCTCGGCGCCTCGCGGCCCGTGCACATCCTCACGCCGACCGCGACCGTGCGCCGCATCATCAACATGACGGCGCTCGCGGTTGTCGATGCCCAGGAGCAGGAAGCGCAGAGGGCGCGCAGGCCGTGATCGACCGCTTCCACCACATCTCCATCCAGGCGGCGGATTTCGAGCGCTCGCTCGCGTTCTACCGCGACGTGCTGGGATGGTCCGTGACGCGGATGTGGGGCGGGAACGGGGAATCGCGCGGCGCGATTCTCTCCGGTGGCGGCATCAAGATCGTGGTCGCCGAGGGTAAACCCGGCGGCCCCGCTTCGGGCCCCGCGGTCTTCCTCGACATCCATGACATCGACGCGCGCTTCAAGACGATTCCCAAGGGCGAGCACGTCGTGACTCCGCCTGGCCCCACGAAATGGGGAACGCGATGGTTCGTGCTCAAGGATCCCGACGGCAACCAGATCGCCTTCGAGGAAGTCCACAGTTTCCACCGCAATCGTGGCTGAGATCCTGAAGCCCTCGTTCACCGCGCAGCGCGGGGATTCTCCGCGGCTGCCTCGCGCGCTGAAGGAGCCCGCGACGATCGGCGCGTGCGCCTTGTCGGGACGCATCGATGAGGCGAGCCTCGCGAAAGGCCTCGAATACCTGAAGGACCTCGGGCATCGCGTGGTCGTGCCCGAAGAGACGCTGCACACGTGGCGATATTTCGCGGGGACGGACGACGAGAGGCTGCGGGGATTCCACGCGCTCCTCGACGACGAATCGGTCGACCTCGTGATGGCGGCGCGCGGCGGCTACGGGATCTCGCGCGTGCTGCATCGCATCGACTGGAATCGCGTGGCCGCGAGCGGCAAGGCGTTCGTGGGATTCAGCGACTTCACCGCGTTCAACATGGCCGCCTACGCGTGCGCGAATCTCGTGACCTTCCACGGGCCGATGCTCGCGATCGATTTCGGCGGCGCCCAGGAGCCCGACAGCTTCGCGCGGCAGCACTTCTGGATGGCGCTCTCGCGTTCGAGCCATCGCATCGACGAGTTCCCCTGCCAGCACGAGTACGACGCACGCCGCATCGAGGGCGTGCTCTGGGGCGGGAATCTCTCGATGCTCGCCCACCTCGCGGGGACTTCCTACTTCCCCAACATCGATGGCGGCATCCTCTACGTGGAAGAGATCGCCGAGGAACCCTACGCGGTCGAGCGCCTCTTCCTGCAGCTCTATCACGCGGGCGCCCTGCAACGCCAACGCGCGCTGGTGCTCGGCGACTTCACCGATTGCAAACCCACCAACCCTGTCCGCTATCCCTACTCGATGGAAGAAGTGGTCCAGACGCTGCGGGAAATGCTGCCCTACCCCGTGATCACGGGCCTACCGTTCGGCCACGTGGCCCGCAAGGTGACGCTGCCCTTCGGCGCACCGGGAACGCTCTCGATCCGGCAGGGCGATTGCTCGCTGCGATTTTCGGGGCACGTGCAAGCGTAGCTCGTCGTTCCCACGAAGGCGGGAACCCAGCCGGAACGGCACTCTCTACATCGGTGTCACGTCCAATCTTCCGAAACGGATCTACGAGCACCGCCAGGGCCTCGTAGACGGGTTCACCAACGAATATGGGGTGAAAGACCTCGTGTGGTACGAGATCCACGGCGAAGCGATGGCCGCCATCACGCGCGAGAAGCAGATCAAGAAATGGAACCGCCTCTGGAAGCTCAAGCTGATCGAGAAGAGCAATCCAGATTGGCGGGATCTCTATCCCGAGATCTGCCAGTAGGCGGAAATCCAAACAACGCTTGAGCGCTTTGGCTGGATTCCCGCCTTCGCGGGAATGACTAGGCGGCCGCCTTGATCGGGATCCGCTTCGCGGCTGCGCTGGTGGGATCTTTCCACTGCGCGAGCAGCTGCGCTTCCCTCGCCTTGGCATCCTTGAGGTGGCGCTCCTTCACCGGGCCGTAGCCGCGGATGAACTCGGGGATCGACGCGATCTCGGCGGCGAGCGCCACGCGAGATGCGTTGAGATTCTCGAGCACATCCGTCACCGTGCGCTCGTAATCCGCGATGAGCTGGCGCTCCTGCTTGCGCTCGGCGCTGTAGCCGAAGACGTCGAACACGCCGCCGCGCAGGAACTTCATCTTCGCGAGGACACGCATGGCCGACATCATCCACGGGCCGTAGGTGCGCTTCTTCGGCTCGCCGGTCACGGGATCGTTCTTCGCCCAGAGCGGCGGCGCGAGGTGCATCACGAGGCGGTAGTCGCCGTCGAACTGGTTCGCCACGCGCTTCATGAACTCACCGTCGGTGTAGAGGCGCGCGACCTCGTACTCGTCCTTGTAGGCCATGAGCTTGAAGAGGTAACGCGCGACCATCGACGTGAGCTGCGTCGAGCCCGGGGCCTTCTCGCCTTCGGCCTTGCGCACCCGCGCGACGAAATCGGAATATCGCTGCGCGTACGCGTCGTCCTGGTACGCGGAGAGGAACGCTCGCCGGCGCGCGACCATCTCCTCGAGGGACTCGGACATGCGCTGCGAATCGGGACGCGCCTCGGGCGGCGTCGCGGCGCGCTCGACCGACTGCAGGTCGACGGCGGCGCGGCGGCCCCATTCGAAGGCCTTCTTGTTGGATTCGACCGCGGCGCCGTTCAGCTCGATCGCCTGGATGATCGCCGCCTCGCCGATCGGAATCAGCCCCTTCTGCCACGCGTAGCCGACCATGAAGAGGTTCGTCGCGATCGAGTCGCCCATCAGGGCCGTGGCGAGCTGCGCCGCGTCGACGAAATCGGCCGCGCCGCCGCAGGCCTCGCGGATCGCATCGGCCATGTCGGCCGTCGGAACCTGGAGATCCGGATCCTTCGTGAAGCCGCCCGTGGGGGCGACGTCCGAGTTGATCACCGCGCGCGTCGATCCCGACTGCATCTTCGCGATCGCCTCGTCGGACGCGGCGACGATCATGTCGCAGCCGAGCACGACCTTCGCATCGCCCGCCGCGATGCGCACCGCGTGGATTTCCTCGGGCTTCTTCGCGAGGCGGATGTGCGAATAGACCGAGCCGCCCTTCTGCGCGAGGCCCGTCATGTCCAGCACCGCGGCGCCCTTGCCTTCGATGTGCGCGGCCATGCCGAGCAGCGCGCCGATCGTGACCACGCCCGTCCCGCCCACGCCCGTCACGAGGATTCCGTACGGGCGGTCGAGCGAAGGCAGCGAGGGCTGCGGCAGCGCCGCCATCACCTCCTGCACCACGGCCTTCTTCTTGCGAAGCTGTCCTCCTTCCACCGTCACGAAGCTCGGGCAGAAGCCGTTCACGCAAGAGTAGTCCTTGTTGCACGAGCTCTGGTCGATCGCGCGCTTGCGTCCGTATTCAGTCTCGACGGGAACCACCGAGAGGCAGTTGGACTTCTTGCTGCAATCGCCGCAACCTTCGCAGACGAGCTCGTTGATGAAGACGCGCTTCGCGGGATCGGGGAACTTGCCGCGCTTGCGGCGGCGGCGCTTCTCGGCGGCGCACGTCTGGTCGTAGATCATCACCGTCGCGCCGGGAATCTCGCGAAGCTCGCGCTGGACGGCATCCAGCTCGTCGCGATGATGCACGGTCGTGCCCGGCGCGAGGTCCGTCACGTTCGCGTACTTCTCCGGCTCGTCCGTGACGACGACGACCTTCTTCACGCCTTCGGCGAGCACCTGGCGCGTGACCATCGGCACCGTGAGCTGGCCATCGACCGGCTGGCCGCCCGTCATGGCGACCGCGTCGTTGAAGAGGATCTTGTATGTGATGTTCACGCCGGCGGCCGCGGCGGCGCGCACGGCCAGCAATCCCGAGTGGAAATACGTGCCGTCGCCGAGGTTCGCGAAGACGTGCTTCGTTTCCGTGAAGGGCTGGATCCCGACCCATGGCACGCCTTCGCCGCCCATCTGCGTGAAGGTCATGGTCTGGTCCGGACGGATCCAGATCGCCATGTAGTGGCAGCCGATGCCCGCGAGCGCTTTCGAGCCTTCGGGCACTTTCGTGGAGGTGTTGTGCGGGCAGCCCGAGCAGAAGTACGGGATGCGCGCGACCTTGTCGCGCGGCTTGGCGAGCTCCGCTTCCTTCGACTCGATGAACTTCATGCGCGCGTCGATGATGGGCGACGTGTGGAACTTGGCGATGCGCCTCGCTATCACGCGCGCGATCATCGCCGGCGTGAGCTCTCCCGCGGCCGGCAGCAGCCATTCGCTGCGATGCACTTCCCATTCGCCGTGCTCGTCGTACTTGCCGATCACGCGCGGGCGCACGTCGTCGCGCCAGTTGTAGAGCTGCTCCTTCATCTGGTACTCGATCAACTGGCGCTTCTCTTCGACCACGAGCACCTCGCCGAGCCCCTCGGCGAATTCACGCAGGCCCGTGGGCTCCAGCGGCCAGGGCATGCCGACTTTGTACAGGCGAATGCCGATCTCGGCGGCGTGGCGCTCGTTGATCCCCAGGTCTTCGAGCGCCTGCAGCACGTCGAGGTAGCTCTTGCCCGAGGCGATGATGCCCAGGCGCGGATTCGGCGAATCGATCGTGATGCGGTTCAGCCTGTTGGTGCGGCAGTAGGCGAGCGCCGCGTAGATCTTGTCGTGCTGGAGGCGAAGCTCCTGCTCCATCGGCGCATCGGGCCAGCGGATGTTCACGCCGGCCGCGGGCAGCTGGAAATCCTCGGGCAGCAGGATCTTCGGGCTGTCGGGCGTGACGTAGATCGAAGCCGACGAATCCACAGTCTCGGAGATCAGCTTGAATGCGACATAGCAGCCCGAATAGCGGGACATCGCGAAGCCATGCAGTCCGAGATCGATGATTTCCTGCACGCCCGTGGGATAGAGCACGGGAATCATCGCGGCATCGAACGCGTGCTCGCTCTGGTGCGGGAGCGTCGAGGACTTGCAGGCGTGGTCGTCACCGGCGAGCAACAGCACGCCGCCGTGTTTCGCGGTGCCTGCCGCATTCGCATGCTTGAAGACGTCGCCGCTGCGATCGACGCCCGGGCCCTTTCCGTACCACATCGCGAAGACGCCGTCGTACTTGGCCCCTTCGAAGAGTCCCACCTGTTGCGAGCCCCACACGGCGGTTGCGGCGAGCTCCTCGTTCACGCCGGGCGTGAAGTGGATGTGATGGTCCTTGAGGTGCGAGCGTGCTTTCCAGAGCGCCTGGTCGAAGCCGCCCAGCGGCGAGCCGCGATAGCCCGAGATGTAGCAGCCGGTGTTGAGGCCGGCCGCGAGGTCGCGCTGGCGCTGCATCATCGGCAGGCGCACCAGCGCCTGCGTGCCGGTCAGATAGACCCGGCCCTGTTCGAGCGAATACTTGTCGTCGAGCGTGACCGCCGCCAACGCATTGCGCCCTCGCGCCATCGCGGTCCCCCGCAGCTCTGCGTGCATCTAAAGGACAACCTAACCGCTGCGGCCCGCCGGCTCAATGTTGCCGGTTCTCGAGCGGACGCCACCTCGGCCGCCGCTGACACCGAGGGGAACCATGCCCATATCGGCCATTGACGGCATTGCGCGGCCCGCTGCTGCGGAGTAAAGCTCGCCGTCGGCCTTTTTCCTTACGGATCTCGATGACCGCAGCGACGCTCGAACGCATGCCTCTCAACCCGAATTTGCTCGCCGCGTTGCGCCAGCGCCTTGGCGACCGGGTGACGACTTCGGCCGCGATCTGCGAGCAGCACGGCAAGGACGAATCCTACCACGCGCCGCACGCGCCGGACGCGGTCGCCTTTGTCCGCAGCACCGAGGAGGTGGCGGCCGTCGTCGCACTGTGTGCGCAACACAAGACGCCGGTCATTGCGTTCGGCACCGGCACGTCGCTCGAAGGCCACGTTGCGGCGCTGCACGGCGGCGTGTGCATCGACCTGTCGCAGATGAACCGCATCCTGCGGGTCGGGAGCGAAGACCTCGACGCGACAGTCGAAGCGGGAGTGACGCGCAAGCAGCTCAACGAATACTTGCGGGACACGGGTCTGTTCTTTCCGATCGATCCGGGCGCCGACGCCTCGCTCGGCGGCATGGCGGCGACGCGCGCCTCCGGCACCAATGCTGTGCGCTACGGCACGATGCGCGAGAACGTGCTGTCATTGACGGTGGTGCTCGCCGACGGACGGGTGATTCGCACCGCCAGCCGCGCCCGCAAATCGGCCGCCGGTTATGATTTGACCCGGCTGTTCGTCGGCTCCGAGGGCACGCTCGGCGTGATCGTCGAGGTGACGCTGAAACTCGCCGGCCAGCCCGAGGCGATTTCGGGCGGACATTGTCCGTTCCCCAGCGTGCGCGCGGCGTGCGAGGCGACGATCCAGACGATCC
>DATGGI010000006.1:0-29794 GCA_035308545.1 Usitatibacter sp. | reverse complement strand
GTTCGCCGAGCAGTTCCACTGCGTGATCGGGGCGCCCGCGGAGGCCGTCGCCGGCATGTACGCGAACATGTTGGTCGACGCGCCAAGCTGCGTCGACAGCGTGCCCGTGGCGGTCACTTGCACTTCGCCCGTGGTCTGCACAGAGGGGGCCTGCGTGTTGGCCGTGCCGATGTTCGAGCAACCGGCTTGCGTCGTGTTGGCCGGCATCGCGCCCAGCGACTGGTAGTACTCCGCAACCGAGGTCTTGCAGACGCCGGCGGCGTTGATCATTTCCGTCACTTTCGAACGGACGGTGTAGTCCTGGTAGGCCGGAATCGCGATGGCCGCGAGGATGCCGATGATCGCAACCACGATCATCAGTTCGATCAGGGTAAAGCCCTTCTGGTAAGAACGCATGCATTGCTCCTTTGGCTGTTGATGCGGATTGGGCGAGACCCTGTAACTGAGGCCCGCTAGGCTTGTTTACCGCAAGCACTGTGCCACAACGCCGGGGTGCCAATAACTACATGATTCTATTTAAATAATCTGCAGACCTGTGATGCAAGTCATAGATGTGTTTCGACCCTGTGCCGCAACTGGTGACAGGTTGCGTCAGTCCCCGCGGAGTCACGCCGTGACGCGCTCTTCCCCCATGGTCGCCGCCATGCGTTCCACGGCCTTGCGGATGTTCTCCATGGAGGTCGCGAACGAGATGCGCAGATACCCCTCGGCCCCGAAGGCCGAGCCCGGAACGGCGGCCACTGCCTGGGGCTGCGCGAGCAGGTAGTCGCACAAGGCGAGGTCCGTCGGCGCGGGAATCTTGCCCGCGTCGAAGAGCTTGCGGATCGCGCCGCGGCAATCGGGGAAGGCGTAGAACGCGCCCGAGGGCATGAGGCACTTCACGCCGGGAATGCGATTGAGGCCATCGGTGATGACGCGCGCGCGCTCCTTGAACGCGGCCACCATCGGATCGATGCAGCTCTGGTCGCCCGTGAGGGCGGCTTCGGCCGCGTACTGCGAGATCGAAGTCGGGTTCGACGTGCTGTGCGATTGCACGTTCTCCATGGCCTCGATCAATTCCTGCGGGCCGCCGCAATAGCCGATGCGCCATCCGGTCATCGAGTACGCCTTCGACACGCCGTTCATCGTGACCGTGCGCGAGTAGAGGTCGGGGCAGACGTTCAGGATGTTCACGAACTTCGAGCCGTCGAGCAGGATGTGCTCGTACATGTCGTCGGTCGCGATGACGACATCCGGATGCTTGCGAAGCACTTCGCCCAGCGCCTTCAGCTCGTCGGCCGTGTAGACCGCGCCGGTCGGGTTGGACGGGCTGTTCAGCCAAACGAGTCGCGTCCTCGGCGTGATCGCGGCCTGGAGCTGCGCCGCGGTGATCTTGAATCCCTGCTCGATGCCCGCGTGGACGAAGACGGGGCGCGCGTCGGCCATCATCGCCATGTCGGGGTACGAGACCCAGAACGGCGCGGGAACGATCGCCTCGTCGCCGGAATTGAGCAGCGACATGCACAGGTTGAACGAAGTCTGCTTGCCGCCGCAGGAGACGAGCACCTGCTTCTCGGTGTATTCGAGGCCATTCTCGTTGCGGAACTTGGCCACGATCCCCTTGCGAAGCGATGGCGTTCCACCCGCGGCGGTGTACTTGGTGAGGCCCTTCCTGATGGCCGCGATCGCCGCTTCCTTGATGAACTCGGGCGTGTCGAAGTCGGGCTCGCCGGCGCCCATCGCGATCACGTCCTTGCCTTCCGCCTTCAGGCGCGCTGCCTTCGCGGTGACGGCGAGGGTGGGCGAGGGCTTGATGGCCTTGAGGCGATTGGCGACCTGCGACATGCGACTTCTCCTGGAACGGTGGATGAATCCTCTGCGGATATTTTACTATGCGGGGATGCCGCGACGCACGCACTACCAGGTCCTCGGGCTTACCCGTGGCGCTTCGTCGATCGAGATCGCCAACGCCGCCCGTGAGAAGCTCGCCGACCTGAAATCCAAGCCCGTCTCCGAGGCGCATTCCGAGGCCATCCGCGAGGCGTGCCAGGTCCTCACGAATCCGGACTTGCGCTACGAATACGACGCGAGCCTGCCGCCGGACAAGGCCATGCTCGCGGAGCAGAAGGCCGCGGATCGAGGTCCCGGCACCCTCGACACGGTGAAGGACATCCTGCAGGAAGCGGGAGTGGTGAAGGTCGCGGTACCCGTCGTCATCGCCTTCATGGTGCTCATCGTCTGGGTGAAGACGCGCGCGCCTTCGCATCCGCCGCCGGTGGTCGAGTTCACCCGTCCCGTCGTGACGCAGCCCGCGCGCAGGGACGAGCCGGCGCGGCCCGCGTCCAGCAGCAGCGGCGCCGCGGCTCCGGAGGACATGGCCCCCACGTCGGCGGCGCCCGTTGCGAGGGGACCGATGAGCGCCGAGGACATGTTCGCGGTGGTGTCCAATTCGGTGGCGCGCATCCAGACCTTCGATGCGGGAGGCCGGATGATCGCGCAGGGCAGCGGAGTCGCTACCGGCAACAGCGTCGTCATCACCAACTACCACGTCGTGCGCGACGCGCAGCGAATCTCGGTGAAGGTCGGCGGCAACGTGCTCGATGGCGTGGTTCAGATCGCCGACAAGGAGCTCGATCTCTGCAGCCTGCGCGTGCCGGGCCTGTATTCGACCCCGGTCGTCGTCGCTTCGGGCGACGTCCGGGTCGGGCAGCAGGTCTACGCCATCGGCGCGCCCCAGGGCCTGGAGCTCACGCTCTCCGAAGGCATCGTGTCGTCGCTGCGGCAGACCTCGAAGGGAACGATCATCCAGACCACCGCGCCGATATCGCCCGGCTCGAGCGGTGGAGGCCTCTTCGATTCACGCGGCCAGCTCGTCGGCATCGTCACGTTCCAGCACAAGACCGGCCAGAACCTCAACTTCGCGCTGCCCGCGACCTGGATCTTCGAGATGCAGAATCGCGAGAGCTCCGAGGACATCTCCGCCCCCGTATCCCGTTCCGCCAGCACCCCGCAGTAGCCTAGAATAGGCGGTTTGCCTGCGCGCCTGCCCGATGGAAGTCGTCACCTATCCCGGAAGTCCGTTCAAGCTGCACCAGCCGTTCTCGCCCGCGGGAGACCAGCCACAGGCCATCGAGAAGCTCGTCGAGGGGCTGAACGACGGCCTTTCGTACCAGACGCTGCTCGGCGTCACCGGCTCGGGCAAGACCTACACGATGGCCAACGTGATCGCGCGCACCGGGCGGCCCACGCTCGTGATCGCCCCGAACAAGACGCTCGCCGCGCAGCTCTATTCGGAGTTCCGCGAGTTCTTCCCCGAGAACGCGGTCGAGTACTTCGTCTCTTACTACGACTACTACCAGCCCGAGGCATACGTCCCCTCGCGCGACCTCTACATCGAGAAGGATTCGTCGATCAACGAGCACATCGAGCAGATGCGGCTATCGGCGACGAAGAGCCTGCTCGAGAGGAGGGATGTGGTCATCGTGGCGACCGTGTCGTGCATCTACGGCATCGGCGACCCCGACGACTACCAGGACATGCGCCAGGTGCTGCGCGAGAAGGATCCGGTGCCGCAGCGCGATCTGCTCGCGCGGCTGGCGGGCATGCAGTACACCCGAAACGACATCGATTTCCGCCGCGGGACCTTTCGCGTCCGGGGCGACACGATCGACGTGTTCCCCGCGGAGAACAGCGAGCAGGCGCTGCGCATCTCGCTCTACGACGACCTGATCGAGTCGCTCACGCTCTTCGATCCGCTCACGGGCGAGCTCCTGCACCGCATCCCGCGCTTCACGCTCTACGCGAAGAGCCATTACGTGACGCCGCGGGCGACCGTGCTGCGCGCCATCGAGACGATCAAGGTGGAGCTGCGCGAGCGCCTCGAGTTCTTCCAGCAGCAGGGCAAGCTCCTCGAGCTGCAGCGGCTGCAACAGCGCACCCACTTCGACCTGGAGATGATGAACGAGCTGGGCTTCTGCAAGGGGATCGAGAACTACACGCGCCACCTTTCGGGACGTTCGCCGGGCGAACCGCCACCGACGCTGATCGACTACCTGCCGACCGAAGCGCTCATCGTGATCGACGAGAGCCACGTGACGGTGCCGCAGATCGGCGGCATGTTCAACGGCGACCGCTCGCGAAAATCCGTGCTCGTCGAGTACGGGTTCCGCCTGCCTTCGGCGCTCGACAATCGCCCCCTCAAGTTCGAGGAGTTCGAGCGCCAGGTGCGCCAGGCCGTGTTCGTGTCGGCCACGCCCGCGGAGTACGAGCGCACCCACGCGGCGCAGGTCGTCGAACAGCTCGTGCGGCCCACCGGCCTCATCGACCCGGTGCTGCTGCAGCGGCCCGCATCGTCGCAGGTGGACGATCTGCTCTCGGAGGTGAACAAGCGCGTCGTCCTCAACGAGCGCGTGCTTGTCACGACGCTCACCAAGCGCATGGCCGAGGACCTCACGGACTACCTGGCCGAGCACGGCGTGAAGGTGCGCTACCTGCACTCCGACATCGACACGGTCGAGCGGGTCGAGATCATCCGCGACCTGCGCAAGGGGCTCTTCGACGTGCTCGTGGGAATCAACCTGTTGCGCGAGGGTCTCGACATTCCCGAGGTGTCGCTGGTCGCGGTGCTCGACGCGGACAAGGAGGGCTTCCTTCGTTCGGGCCGTTCGCTCATCCAGACGATCGGACGCGCGGCACGCCACATCAACGGGACGGCGATCCTCTATGCGGACCACATGACGGATTCGATGAGGGCGGCGATCGACGAGACCGAGCGCCGGCGCGCCAAGCAAGTGGCATTCAACCTCGCGCACGGCATCGAGCCCAAGGGCATATCGAAGCGCATCAAGGACATGATCGACGGCGTCTACGATGCCGACGATGCGAAGGAAGCGAAGAAGGCGGCCGAGGAAGAGGCCCGCTATGACGCGCTGTCTGAAAAGCAGCTCGACCAGCGCATCAAGAGGGTCGAGAAGGAAATGCTCGAGGCGGCGCGCAACCTCGAGTTCGAGCGCGCGGCGAGCCTGCGCGATGAGCTGAAAACGATGCGAGACCGGCTGATGGCCGTGGGAGGCGAGGGATGAGCACGAATCCGGACGTGGGCCGTTACGGAAGCGGCCGCGCAGTCCGCCGCATCGAGGACCCCGCGCTGCTGGCGGGCCGCGGGCAATATGCCGGCGACGTGACGCTGCCGGGACTGACATGGCTCGCTTTCGTGCGGTCTCCTTTCGCCCACGCGAAGATCAACGGGATCGACGCGTCCGCGGCGAAATCGGTGCCGGGAGTTCTCGCCGTCATCACGGGCGAGCAGATGGCGAAGGCGGGCGTGAAGCCGATGGTGGGCGCGGCGGGATTCAAGCGCGCCGATGGCAGCCCCGTCATCTCCTCGCCGCGGCGCGCGCTTGCCCACGAGGTCGCGCGATTCATGGGTGAGGCGGTCGCGCTTGTCGTTGCCGAATCCCGCGAGGCGGCGCGCGAAGGCGCCGACGCTGTTTTGGTGGACTACGAGGAACTGCCGGCCGTCGTCGACACGCTTGCCGCATTGAAGGCCGGCGCGCCCGTGCTGTGCGCCGCGGCGCCCGACAATATCGCGGCCGAGGCGCGTTACGGCGATGCGAAGGCTGCGGAAGCGGCGTTCGCAAGTGCCGCGCATGCAGTCTCGCTCGACATCGACAATCAACGCCTGGCCGCCAATCCGATAGAACCGCGCACGGTGCTCGCGGCGTTCGAGGAAGCGAGCGGACGCCTTACGGTGCGCCTCTCGAGCCAGATGCCCACGGCGGTGCGCGGCGGCATTTGCGACGCGATTCCCGGCCGGACGATCCAGAACACGCGCGTGCTCGTAGGCGATGTCGGCGGCGGATTCGGGATGAAGACCGGGCCGTATCCCGAGGACGTCGCCGTGGCCTATGCGGCGCTCCAGGTGAAGCGTCCGGTGAGGTGGGTCTCGGATCGCACCGAGGAGCTCCAGGCGACCGTGCACGGCCGCGACGTGATCAGCCGCGCCGAGCTCGCCCTCGACGCAAACGGCAAGGTGCTCGCGCTACGCGTGCGGTCGTTCGCCAACATCGGTGCCTATGCGACTGGCGCGGGTGTCGCGATCCAGTTGATCGTGGGCCCGTGGGTCTCGACGAGCATCTACGACATCGGGCTCATCGACTTCCATTTCACCGCCGTCCTCACGAACCGCGCGCCCACCGGGCCTTATCGCGGTGCCGGGCGGCCTGAGTACATCTACCTCATCGAGCGCCTCATGGATGCCGCTGCGCGCAAGATGCGCGTGGATCCGTCGGAGCTTCGGCGCCGGAACATGATCCGGCCCGCGCAGATGCCCTACAAGAACCCGATGGCGCAGGTGTACGACACCGGCAACTTCGAATCCATCATGGACCAGGGCCTCGCGCTCGCGGACTGGAACGGGTTCGCGGCACGCCGCGAGGAATCGAAGCGGCGCGGGAAGATCCGCGGCCGGGGACTCGCGACGTTCCTCGAATGGACGGGTGGCAACGCGCTCGAGGAAAAGGTCGAGGTCACCGTGATGCCCGACGGCTTCATCGAGGTCGTCACGGCCACGCAGCAGATGGGGCAGGGCATCCAGACGAGCTATGCGCAGCTCGTGGTCGACGTCTTCGAAGTACCGATCGAGAAGATCCGCATCGTGCAGGGCGACACCGACCGGGCGAACGGATTCGGCAGCGCGGGATCGCGCTCGCTCTTCACGGGCGGCTCGGCGGTGAGCGTGGGATCGCAGAAAACGCTCGCGCTTGCGAAGAGCCGCGCCGCCGAGGCGCTCGAAGTGGCCGAAGCGGACGTCGAATATCACGCGGGCCGCTTCGGCGTGCCCGGCACGGATCTCGGCGTGGACCTGTTCGAGCTTGCGCGGCGCGAAGGCACCGCGTCGATCCGCATCGAGTCGTCGACGACCGCGGGCGCGCCGAGCTGGCCCAACGCATGTCACGTCTGCGAAGTCGAGATGGACCCTTCCACGGGTGACGTCGAGATCGTGGCCTACGCGTCGGTGAACGACATCGGGCGCATCGTGAGCCCCGAGATCGTGCGCGGCCAGGTCGAAGGCGGCGCCATGCAGGGCATGGGCCAGGCTCTGTGCGAGCGCGTGGCCTACGAGTCGGACAGCGGACAGATGCAGACCGCGAGCTTTATGGACTATGCGATGCCGCGAGTGGACGTCTTCACGAATTTCAAGACGGCGTTCGACACATCGATCCCCTGCACGACCAACGTGCTCGGCGTGAAAGGCGTCGGCGAGCTCGGCACGATCGGCGCAACGCCGGCGGTCGTGAATGCGGTGGTCGACGCGCTCGACACCGCGGGCCTCGGCCGCGATGCCGAACGCATCCAGATGCCCGTCACCGCCGAACGCGTATGGCGCGCGCTGGCGAAGGATTTCGGGCCGTCGCCCTTCGAACGGAGAGACGGCTAGGCGGTTTTCGCTATCCGCGCAGTCCCGGGATCCGGCTGGGGATTTTGGGTTCCCCGGCAATGGCGCCGTCGGAGCGAGCCGCTTCGTTCTCGAGCACCCTCTTGCGCTCGGCGAGCCGGGCGCCGACCTCTTCCATGTCCATGGAGGTTTCCAGCAGCTTCGGGAACATCTCCGTCTCCTCCTCGCGCACGTGGTGGTCGATCGCGTCGGAGAGCGCGAGGAAGCGTTCGCGGATGGAGGGATCCGAGGCCGCGCCGCCTTCGATCTGCTCGATCAGGTCCTTGGCGGCCGAATGCTCCGCGAGCGCCTCGTCGAACATCTCGTCTTCGCCGGGGCACGCCTCGCGCGCGGCGGGATAGAAGATCTCTTCCTCGATCTGGGTGTGGACCTTGAGGGCCGCGCACACCTCGTCGACGAGTTCCTGCATCAGCTCCTCGACGCCTTCCGTTTCCTCTTCGTGGAAACGCCTGAATTCGGCGAACAGGTCCTGGACTTCCGAGTGGTCCTTCTTCAACAGGTCGATTGCGTTGGCTTTCCGCGGGCGTGAGATGGCCATGGTGGTTCCTTTGAGGCGTGCGTGAGTGCCGTGCGTGGGATGGTTGGGCGTTTGGTGCAGCCTCCCATCAGAGTGAGCGACGGGTTTGCGGGAATCGATAGGAGAATCGACTGACCCGCTGTCGGCAGGCGCCTACGGCGCTTTCATCCGCGTTGCCATTCACGCGATGGCGGTTTCGCGGGACTCTCCACGGAACATCGCTTCCGCCTGGGGGATTTCAAATGAGTGCGATTCTTCGACCGCTCGCCGTCGTGACGGGCGCCTCGTCCGGCATCGGATTCCAGCTCGCGAGGATCTGCGCCGAGCACGGATTCGACCTCGTCGTGGCGGCCGACGGCGACATGGTGAGGGCCGCGGACCGGCTGGGACTGTCCGGTGCGAGCGTCGAAGCGTTGCAGGTGAACCTGTGCACCGAGGAGGGCGTCGATGAGCTTCTCGGACTCATCGGCGGGCGTCCCGTCGCCGCGCTCCTCGCGAACGCGGGCCACGGGCTCGGAGGCGCTTTCCTGGACCAGGATTGGGACGAGGCGCGCGAGGTGATCGATACCAACATCACCGGCACGCTCTACCTCATCCAGCAGGTGGCGCGCGGCATGGTGGAACGAGGCGAGGGCCGGATCCTGGTGACCGGGTCCATCGCCGGGTTCACGCCCGGAACGTTCCAGGCCGTCTACAACGGGACGAAGGCCTTCATCGATTCGTTCTCGTGGGCGCTTCGAAACGAGCTCCAGGACACGGGCGTCACCGTGACATGCCTCATGCCCGGCGCCACGGACACCAATTTCTTCGAGCGCGCGGGAATGCTCGACACGCGGATCGGGCAGGCGAAGAAGGACGACCCCGCGGAGGTCGCGATGATCGGCTTCGAAGCGATGATGCAAGGCAAGGGGGACGTGATCCCCGGCGCGATGAACAGGGCCGACGCGGCGCTGGCGCACGTCACGCCTTCGGCGGTGCTCGCCGAATTGCACCGGCGGGGCGCGGAGCCGCTGGGCCCGCGCTGATTGGTTTAACTCATGACGATCCTGGAGGACGACATGGCATCGAAATACGGCAAGAAGGCGGGACAGAAGGTGCACAAGGTGATGGACGAGTACAAGCACGGCACGCTGAAAAGCGGCAAATCCGGCAAGACGGTGAAGAGCCGCAAGCAAGCCATCGCGATCGGGCTTTCCGAAGCGCGCCACGCGGGAGCGAAGGTGCCACCGGCCCCGAAGCACGGCTGAAGCACCCAGCCGGCGCCTTATCCAAAGCGCGCAGGCACTCCTCTTCGGCGCCTCGTCACGGGCTTCGTGGTGTCGGCTGCCTCGAACAATTGCCGAAGCCCGTGTTCCAGCAATTCGACGGCCTTCTCGAGGGCGCCGAGTTGTCCAACCCGGACTATCGCGACGGACCGGTGCAGATCGAACGACGGGGGACGTAATATTTTCACGCGATCGATGGAACGATTCCTGGCAATGAAGCGAGCGGGTAGCAGCCCGACACCATAGCCGGCCTGAACGAACGCCAGCTGCATTTGGATGTTGTTGACTTCAGCCGCGATCATGGGAGTGAGGCCGGCGCGCTCCATCCGATCGATGAGGCTCGCCCGAAGAAAGCACCCGGGCGGATTGAGCACCCAGGGTGCCCGGCCCAGACTTTTCCAATCACCGCCAAGGTTGCCTTTGGCACCCTGAATGATCTCCATGCGGTCGCTGGCGATGATATTCGTCAGGAGCGGTGGAGGCGCGGTTTTACCTTCGGGCAAAGGCACGGCAGCAACGTCGAGCTCACCCGACAGCAGGCGCTGAATCAATTGTTCACTCGACAGCTGCACCCGGACCTTGGGGTATTTCTCGGTCAGCGCCCGAATCGGTTCGATAAGCGTCCCCTCGGCCAGGGCATACGAGATCCCGATGCGCAAGAGCCCGTGAGGTTCGGCGCCGCTCGACGTCAGGGATTTCAGCGCCTCCGTCCGCAGCAGCAGGTCTCGCGCCTGCTCGAGCACCCTGGAGCCCAGGGAGTTCAGGCGCGGCGGCTTTACCGAGCGGTCGAGCAACTCCGCGCCCAATGCAGCCTCCAGCCTTTGCACTTGCCGGGTAATCGCAGAGGGCGTTCGGAACAGACGACCGGCCGCACCGGCGATGGACCCGGCATCGGCGAATTCCACAAGGGCGCGCAAGTCTTCGAGCAAGGGGCCTCCTGAAGCGTTGTCCGATGAATGAAAATCGTGCGGGATTGGAAATATTATCGTGATAATAATGAATTTGTAGAATTCTCGGTCTTGCATCAGGATCTCAGGCAATTCATGTCTCGAGGAGACCTGCATGCCTGGCTCGATCCAAGTTCGGCGGACCGCAATTACCTCGCCCGAACTCACGCCGCCGGTCGGCCCGTTTTCCCAAGCGATCGAAGCCGGCGGTTTCATCTACTTCAGCGGCCAGGTGGCTCAAGACCCGGCGACGGGCAAGCTGGTGGCGGGAGGTATTGCGGCCGAGACCGAGCGCGTCTTCCAGAATCTCTCGGCGGTCTTGAAGGCGGCCGGCCGGAGTTTCGATGATGTCGTGCGCGCCGGCGTGTATCTCGCGAACTTGAATGACTTCGTCGCGATGAATGGCATCTATGCAAAGCATTTCAGCCAACCTTTTCCCGCCCGCACGACGATCGGGGTGGCCGCGCTGCCCCTTGGGGCCTGCGTTGAGATCGACCTCGTCGTCAGGGCTTGAGGCAAATGACCAGGATCATCTTGTCCATTTGTCTCGCGGTTTCCGTACTTTCGTCTGGTGCGCGGGCCGAAAGCACCCAGGACGAGCGCCACTATGCGGAGGGCCCGGTCACGCTCGTCCAAGAAATAACCGTCGAGTACGGGCACTTCGAGGACTACATCGATTGGCTGAATTCGACGTGGAAGCCGACCATGGAAGCCACGAAGAAAGCAGGGATCATCATCGACTACAAGGTCTTCAGCTCGACGCCGCCATCACCGGACCACCCCGATGTGATTCTGTGGATTACCTACAAAAACATGGCGGCGCTGGACAGGGGCGTCGAGGAAGAAGAAGTGGCCAGGAAGGTGATCTGCAGCACCGACTGCCAGAACAAGGCCAGGGTTGGCCGGAATGAATACAGGAAAGTCACGCGCAGGGAATATATTCGCGAGGTTATTTTGAAATGAAGCTCCATTCCTGGGCTGTCAGTCCCTATTCGGCGCGAGTACGGATGCAGATCTACGCCAAGGGCCTCACCGACATCGCGATCGAGCAGCCGTCGACCTACGGCACGGTGAAGTTCTACCAGGACCATCCGATCGGCCGCATCCCTTTGCTGGAGATCGACGGCGAGGCGATACCGGAGTCGGCCGTGATCGCGGAGTATCTCGAGGAGACCTATCCCGAGCCTTCGCTGCTCGGCGCGACGCCCCGCGAGAACGCTCACATCCGCACCCTGGCCCGCATCGGCGACATTTACCTGATGAACAACACGTTCATGCTCGCGGGTCAGGTCCCCGCCCTTTCCGCCGGGACTCCCGTGGCCACCGGCAACGAAGGCGTCGTCGCGCTGCTTTGCGGCCAGCTGGCGAGCAGCACCAAGGCGCTCGACCGGATGATCGGCCGTGACGGCTTCGCATGCCTGGGCCGCGTCACCCTGGCCGACTGCGCGCTCGTGCCGGCGCTCTTCTATCTGGAGATCGTGCTGTCGATCAGGGGTCTCGCTGTCCCGATCGCCGCGAACGCCAATGTGGCCGCCTACTGGGACGCGATCCGGAAGGACGAGTACGCGGCGCGCATCCTGGCGGAGCTGCAGCGGGGGCTGGAGGAACGCCGCGAACTGACCCGCTCCGGCGCGATCGAGAAGATCAGGGCGGCGGCCCGCGCGGCAAGGGACGAGGCGGAGCGGGCCTAGCCACGGACATCGGGAGATGGGTCGCAGCCGTGCTGATGCGATGTTGGGGGCACCATCAGGGGCACCGCTATACTCGTTGTCTCCGGCACCCAACATCACCCACCATCACCCTTGGCGCGACAGTCAAAATCCAGCGATCCGGCGGTGGTTAGCGTACTCGTCGTGTGCACGGGCAACATCTGCCGCTCTCCGACCGGCGAAGGCGTGCTTCGCGAGCGCGCGCGCACGCGCGGCCTCGAGCACGCGGTGCACGTCGCCTCCGCCGGCACCCACGACTATCACATCGGCGAACCCCCGGACCCGAGGGCCATCCACCATGCCTCGCGCCGCGGCTACGACCTGTCGGAGCAGCGCGCCGCCCAGGTGACGCGGAAGGATTTCGAGTCGTTCGACCACATCCTCGCGATGGACCGCGGCCACCTGCGGCTGCTTCGCGCCATGCAGCCTTCGGGGTCCCGGGCGAACCTCGGCCTCTTTCTCGACGCGAGCGAGCGATGGAAGGGCGAGGACGTGCCGGATCCGTACTACGGAGGGCCGGAGGATTTCGAGCGGGTGCTCGACATGGTCGAGGAAGCCGCCGAAGGCTGGCTCGACCGCATCGGGCCCGGTCACTGACGATGGCGACGCCGATGCTCGAGATGCGCGGCGTCGACGCGGAGCGATTCCGCTCCGAGGTCGTGGGGGCGTACCGGCCCGTGCTGCTGCGCGGCCTGGTCGCAGAGTGGCCGGCGGTGCTGCGCGCGCGCGAGTCGTTCGAATCGCTCGCCCGCTATCTCAACGAGTTCGACAACGGCCGCGCCGTCGACGCGATCCGCACGCCGCCGAGCGCGCGCGGGCGCATCTTCTACAACGACGACATGAGCGGCTTCAACTTCACGCGCGAGAAGGTGTCGATCTCGGCCGCGCTCGATCGGATGGCGAAGTCCGCGCGTTTCGAGAAACCGCCCGCGCTCGCGGTGCAGAGCTCGCCCATTGCCGATTGCCTTCCCGGATTCATCGCGAAGCACCCGATGCCGCTCCTTGATCCGTCGATCGCGCCCCGTATCTGGCTGGGAAACGCCGTCATCACGCCGGCGCATTTCGACGAGTCGGGCAACGTGGCGTGCGTCGTGGCGGGCAAGCGCCGCTTCTCGCTTTTTCCTCCGGAGCAGGTGCGCAACCTCTACATCGGCCCGATCGGATACGCCCCGACCGGCACGCCCATCAGCCTCGTGGAGTTCGCGAAGCCGGACTTCGAACGTTTCCCGAAATTCCGCGAAGCGCTCGACACGGCCCAGGTGGCCGAGATGGAGCCGGGCGACGCGATCTACATCCCGCCGCTCTGGTGGCACCACGTCGAGTCGCTCGACCGGTGCAACATGCTGGTGAATTATTGGTGGAAGGGCAGGCCCGATGCACCGGCGCAGGCGGGATCGGCGCTGGATGTCCTGCTGCACAGCCTCATCAACCTGCGGCAGCTTTCCCCGGAACAGCGCGAGGCCTGGCGCGCGATCCTCGATCACTACGTGTTCTCGGCCGACGACGACACCGCGAAACACATTCCCGAGTCGAAGCGCGGCGTGCTGGGCGAGATGTCGCCCGATTACGTGAAGTCGGTGAAGGAATTCCTGGTCGCGCAGCTGAAGAAGTAACTGGATCCCGGGCCATAGTCGCAGGTGCGACGCCCGGGATGACAATTCACCAGCCGCCGCGCTTGACCCATTCCTCGAGCATCGGGATGCGATCGCATCCCCAGAACGGTTCGCCGTCCACGATGAAGAAGGGCGAGCCGAAGACGCCCTTCGCCATCGCGGCATCGACCTCCGACTTGGCGCGCTCCTTCACCGCAGGGTCGGCGAGCGCCACCTGCAACGCGGCCTTGTCGACGCCCGTCGCGCCCGCGATCTCGATGACTACTTCGGGCATCCCGATGTCGCGGTTGGCGACGAAGTATTCGTCGTAGAGCGTCTTCGCGAAGGCCCGCGCCTTGACCGGATCGCGATCCTCGATCCAGTAGAAGGCACGCACGCCGGCGACGGTGCCGATGGGGAATTTGGACGGCATGTTGAGCGTCACGCCGTGGAACCGCGCGGTTCGGGTGAAATCGCGGCGCGAGTAGTCGCCCTTCATCGGGATCTCGACCAACGGCGCGGTCCCGGTCGCCTTGAAGACGGGCCCGAGCAGGAACGGCCGCCAGCGGATCTCGCGGCCGATGCGCGTGCCGAGATCGTCCACGAGACGGCTCGCGATATAGCCGTAGGGCGACGAGAACTCGAAGTAGTAGTCGACCGCTCCTGCGCTCATTTACGTCGCGGTACCGTCTCCCGCCTGCGAAGTGGAATCGCCCTGCGTCTCCACCATCTGGAGCGGTTCCGGCGGCGCGGCGCCACTGCGGCGGCGGCGAGGCTTGGAGCGTCGCGGCAGGTTTTCGTCGTCGATGTCCGATGCCGGCATGGCGGGCGCCTGCGTCTCGACGAGCTGCAGCTCCTGCACCTGCGCGGTATCCGGCGCGCCCTGGTGACGGCGGCGATTCGGGCGATGGGCCGGTTCGCTTTCGACCAAGTCGTGCTCGCTCACAGCGTGAAATGCGGCGGGTGCGATCGCCGCGACGGCGGGTTCCGGTTGCGGCGTGGGCGCCTCGGTGCGTTCGGCTCTCGGCGGAACTTCAGAACGCTCGGCTCTCGGTGGGGCTTCGGCACGTTCGGCTCTCGGCGCGGCTTCGGCACGTTCGGCTCGCGGCGCGGCTTCGGCGACGGGCTCGTCGTAAGGCATTTCCCTGCGCTCGGGCGCGCTCGCGCGGACTTCATCCTGCGTCGTGCCCGGCGCGGTGGCCTGCGCGTTGTCGCGCGGCGGCCGATCGGCACGATCGCCACCACGCCCGCCGCGGCGGCGACGGCGGCGTCCGCCCCCTTCACCGTTCTCGCTGCCTGCCTCGGGAACCGGATGCGACTCGAGGCGCGGAGCCTGCGGGTCGGCCGCGTGCTCGGCGCGCGGCGCTTCGGGAGCCCGTTGCGGGCGATTTTGTTGCGGACGATTCTCGTCGCGGCGGCCCTCGCGCGGCTCGCGCCCCTCGGTGCGGCCTTCACGATTCTCGCGGCCTTCGTTGCGATTGTCGCGATTCTCGGCGCGGCCCTCGCGCGGCTCTGCGCGGCTGTCGCGGCGCGGTTGCTGCGAATCGGGACGCCGGTCGCCGCGCTGTTGCTCGCTACCTCGGCGGCCATCGCGTGGTCCTTCGGCACGCTTGCCTTCTCCACCTCCGCGACCGTCACGGCGGCCATCGCGGCGTTGTCCATCGCGCTGACGCTGCCCTTCGCGGGGCGCGCGCTCCTCGAGCGCGGGCTTGGCGGCCGGCGTCGCGGCGGCGGGTGCGGCGGGCTTCTTCAGCCAGCCGAAGAGTGTATCGATGAGGCCGCCTTTCTTTTCCTCTGCGCGAGGGGTCGCGGCGGCTCTCGATTGCTGCGGCTGCGCGGCGCGAGCCGGAGCGGCAGGCGCTTCGACTGCCATCGGCGCGGGCTGCTCGGGACGGATGCCTTTCACGAGCGGCTCGGGGCGCGGCGCCACGGCCTGCGGGCTCTTGGTCGGGAGTCCCACGGGTTCCTCGTCGGGCACGGTCACCATCTCGTAGCTGGGCTTCTGCTCATCGAGCTGCGGCGCGTCGTGGCGCAGGCGTTCGACGTTGTAGTTCGGCGTCGCGAGATTCGGGTTCGGGATGAGCAGCACGTTCACCTTGAGGCGCGCTTCGATGCCGAAGATTTCCGAACGCTTCTCGTTGAGGAGGTATGTCGCGACGTCCACGGGGACCTGCGCGTGGATCGCGGCGGTGTTCTCCTTCATCGCCTCCTCCTGGAGGATGCGCAGCACGTGCAGCGCGGTCGAGGCGGTGTCGCGGATGTAGCCGGTTCCGTGGCAGCGCGGGCACGCGGAGTGCGTGGTTTCCTCGAGCGACGGCTGCAGGCGCTGGCGCGAGAGCTCGAGCAGTCCGAAGCGCGAGATCTTGCCGATCTGCACGCGGGCGCGATCGTGGCGCAGCGCATCGCGAAGGCGATTTTCCACCTCGCGCTGGTTCTTGGCGCTCTCCATGTCGATGAAGTCGATCACGATGAGGCCGCCCAGGTCGCGAAGGCGGAGCTGGCGGGCCACTTCGTCGGCCGCCTCGCAGTTCGTGTTGAACGCCGTCTGCTCGATGTCGTGGCCGCGCGTGGCGCGGGCGCTGTTCACGTCGACGGAGACGAGCGCTTCGGTGTGGTCGATCACGATGGCGCCACCCGAGGGCAGCGTCACGTCGCGGCGGTAGGCGCTCTCGATCTGGTGCTCGATCTGGAAGCGCGAGAAGAGCGGGATATCGTCGCGGTAGTGCTTCACCTTGTTCACGTTGGCCGGCATCACCGTGCTCATGAACGAAAGGGCCTGCTCGTAGATTGCAGGCGTGTCCACGAGAATCTCGCCGATGTCGGGCTGGAAGAGGTCGCGGATCGCGCGAACCACCAGGCTCGACTCGAGGTAGATGAGGCATGCGCCCTTTTCTTCCGCGGCGGCATTCTCGATGGCGTGCCAGAGCTGGAGCAGGTAGTTCAGGTCCCACTGCAGTTCCTCGGCGCTGCGGCCGATGCCGGCCGTGCGGGCGATGAGGCTCATGCCCTCCGGAACCTGGAGCTGGTCCATCACCTCGCGAAGCTCGTTGCGGTCCTCGCCCTCGATGCGGCGAGAGACTCCGCCGCCGCGGGGGTTGTTGGGCATGAGGACCAGGTAGCGGCCGGCGAGCGAGATGTAGGTGGTAAGGGCCGCGCCCTTGTTGCCGCGTTCGTCCTTGTCGACCTGGACGATGACCTCGGAGCCCGCCCGGAGCTGAGTGGCCATCTTCGAGCGGCCGAATTCCGCGCCGTCGTCGTTGACCATGAACTGCTTGGCGATTTCCTTGAACGGGAGGAACCCGTGGCGCTCGGCGCCGTAGTCGACGAACACCGCCTCGAGGGACGGCTCCACGCGGGTGATGACACCCTTGTAGATGTTGCTCTTGCGTTGCTCTTTGCCGGCGGATTCGATGTCGAGGTCGATGAGTTTCTGACCGTCGACGATGGCGACCCGGAGTTCTTCCGCCTGGGTCGCATTGAACAGCATGCGTTTCATTATCTTCTCTCCCGCGCTCTGACACGGAAGATGAGGCCCGTTCCCAGGCCTCCGGGAGACGAGTTACTTCAGAAGTCGGTTTTGGTTTGCGTCACGGTGCGTGAGCGAGTGGACGATTTCTGGTTTTCTTCGTCTTGGCGGCTGCGGCATCCGGGGATTTGAGTCCCGTCGGTGCAGGGGCAGTCGCGCGGAATTCGTGTGCGTCGAGCGCGTGTGTTTCGTTTACCATCGCCCTTGGGTTTCGCAGGCGAGCGACGTTGGCCTGCTTCTCGGGCGCCACTTCGGGCGTCCCCTTGGTAAATCAATTACATAGTATACCCGGCATGCCGGTCGAAGGCAAAGCATCCCCATCTGCGCCCGCCGTCCGCCACGTCGAGGTCACCGAGGACGAGGCCGGGCAGCGCATCGACAACTTTCTCATCGCCCGCCTGAAGGGCGTGCCGAAAAGCCGCATCTATCGCATCGTTCGAAGCGGCGAGGTGCGCGTCAACAGCGGCCGGGTCGATGCGTCGTACAAGATCGTCGCGGGCGACCGTATCCGCATCCCGCCGGTGCGCGTCGCCGAACGCGACGAGGCGGGCGCCGCGCCCCATTTCCGCATGCCCATCCTCTTCGAGGACGATTGGATCCTCGCCATCGACAAGCCCGCGGGGCTTGCGGTGCACGGAGGCAGCGGGGTCGCCCACGGGGTGATCGAGTCGCTGCGATCGATGCGCCCCGACGCGAAATTCCTCGAGCTTGTCCATCGCCTCGACCGTGAGACTTCCGGGGTCCTGCTGCTGGCGAAGAAGCGATCCGCGCTCACGGTGTTGCACGAGATGCTGCGGGAGCACGACGTGGACAAGCGCTACCTGGTGGCGGTCGCGGGGCGGTTCCGGAACGAGCGCCAGCGCGTGCGTCTCGCGCTCGCGAAGCGCACGACGCGCGAGGGCGAGCGCCGCGTGAGCGTTTCCGAGGACGGGCAGGAAGCGGAAACCATCTTCCATCGGCTCGCGCGCAGCGCCGAGGCGAGCCTGCTCGAAGCGGAGCTGCTCACCGGGCGCACGCACCAGATCCGCGTGCACCTCGCGCACCTGAAACATCCGGTGCTGGGCGACGACAAATATGGCGACTTCGAGCTGAACCGAGCGCTGCGCAAGCAGGGATTGAAGCGGATGTTCCTGCATGCTTCGCGCCTCGCGCTGCGACATCCGCAGACCGGGGAGAAGCTCGAGCTCGCCGCGCCGCTTCCCGGCGATCTCGCGAGATTCGCCGATCGCATTCGGGCGGCGGAGGCGGCTCCGTGAGCTACGAGCTGGTGATCTTCGACTGGGATGGAACGCTCATGGATTCCACCCACGTCATCGCGGCGAGCCTCCAGGATGCCTGCCGCGACGTGGGCATCGCGGTTCCGGACGAGCGCAACGCCAAGTACGTGATCGGCCTCAACCTCGCGGACACGTTCGCCCACGTGGCGCCCGGGCTGGACGAGGAGGGATGCAGGCGCCTGGGCGAGCGCTATCGCCATCACTTCCTCGCGCGCGAGCACGAGATGCCGCTCTACGGCGGCGTGCGCGAGATGCTGGACGACCTTCGCGGACGTGGACATCGCCTCGCGGTCGCGACGGGAAAGGCGCGGCGCGGCCTCGATCGCGTGCTCGATTCCACGGGGCTTCGCGACCGTTTCGAGGCCACGCGTTGCGCCGACGAAGGTTTCGCGAAACCTCATCCCGACATGCTGCTCATGCTGCTCGACCTGACCGGGGTGGAAGCGCGCGACGCGGTGATGGTGGGCGATACCACCCACGACCTGGAGCTTGCCGCGAACGCGGGCGTGGATGCGGTCGCGGTGACCTATGGCGCGCATGACGAGGCGTTGCTCGCGACGCGCCCGGCGAAGGCGCGATTCGCGAGCGTCGCGGACCTGCATCGATGGCTGGCGACGAAAAACTGATCTGCGCCTCGGAGGCGCTCGTCGAGGGCCGCGCCGGCGTGCGCTTCGCGCTCGCGTCCCGCGGCGGAGAGGAGAAAGGGTTCGTCGTGCGCCACGACGGGCGGCCCTGCGCGTTCGTGAACAGTTGCCCCCACCTGGGCACCGAACTCGACTGGCAACCGGGGGAGTTCTTCGAGGAGAGTGGGCTATACTTGGTGTGCTCGACGCACGGCGCGCTCTTCGAGCCGCGCACGGGATTTTGCGTGGCGGGACCGTGCCGTGGAGCATCGCTCGAGCCGCTCGAGGTTCGCGAACAGGGTGGCCACGTATTTCTGCTGAGGGACGACAAATGACCGACGACGGCTCGCCGCAGTGGGAGCGCGCGGTCCTCGAAAAGGTCGCGCTCAAAGCGCTCGAAGAGCAGCGCCGCGCACGCCAGTGGAGCGCGCTCTTCAAGCTGCTGTGGTTCATCTTTGCGTTCGTCCTGCTCGCCGCGTGGCTGGGCTGGGTGGGCCGTCCCAGCAGGGATCCGCTCGCCGATTCGTCCCCATCGTCCGGGAAGCACACCGCGCTCATCGATCTCGAGGGCGTGATCGCGCCCGATTCGCGCACTTCGGCCGATCGCGTCAACAAGGCGCTGCAGCGCGCGTTCAAGGACAGCAACACGCAGGGCGTGGTGCTTCGCATCAACAGCCCCGGCGGCAGCCCGGTCCAGTCGGGCGCCATCAACGACGAGATGCGGCGGCTGCGCGCGAAGTATCCCGATACGCCGCTCTACGTGGTCGTCCAGGACCTCTGCGCCTCGGGCGGCTACTACGTCGCCTCCGCGGCCGACAAGATCTACGTCGACAAGGCGAGCCTCGTCGGTTCCATCGGCGTGATCATCTCGAGCTTCGGCTTCACCGGCGCGATGGAAAAGCTCGGCATCGAGCGGCGCGCCTACACGGCGGGCACGAACAAGGACATGCTGGATCCGTTCGTGCCGGAGGACCCGGCGCAGCGCGCGCACATCCAGAAGATGCTCGACGAGATCCACCAGCAGTTCATCGCCGTCGTGCGCAAGGGGCGCGGCAGTCGCCTCAAGGAAACGCCCGACATGTTCTCGGGACTGATCTGGACCGGGGAGAAGAGCGTGGAGCTCGGCCTCGCGGACGGCTATGGCAGCCTCGACTACGTGGCGCGCGAGGTCATCAAGGCGGAGAAGATCGTGGACTTCTCGCCGAAGGACTCCTTCTTCGACCAGCTCTCCGATCGCCTGGGAACGCAATTCGGCGCGGCATTCGCGCGCGGGGTCGCGCAGGCCGGGACCCACAGCGTGAGCCTGCGCTAGGACGATGAGCGCGATTCCCCGCGAGTCGACAATCGACTTCGACCTCGTCCGGGAGGCATTCGACTTCACGACCGTGGGCCTCGTGGTCATCACGCCGGAAGGCGTCTTCCGCGAGGTGAATCGCGCCTTCTGCGAGATGACGGGCTACTCGCGCTCCGAGATGGAGGGCCAGTCGTTCCACCAGTTCACCCACCCCGACGATGTCGCGCGCGACGAGGAGCAGCTTCGCCACGTGCGCGCCGGGGGCGACCTGCCGGATTCCACCGACAAGCGCTTCCTCCGCAAGGATGGCAGCGAGCTCTGGGTGCGGCGAAGCGCGGCCGTGGTGCGCGATCCCTCCGGCGATATCCGTTACGTCGTGGGCGCGTTCGTCGACCTCTCGGAGCAGCGGCAGAAGGACCGGGCGCTGCGCCAGATGAACGGATTCCTCACGGCGATCGTCGACACCTCGCCCGTGGCGATCTACACGACGGACTTCGACGGCGTCATCACGTTCTGGAATCCGGCGGCGGAGCACATCTTCGGCTATTCGCGCGACCAGGCCGTCGGCAAGTTCGCGCTCTTCGTGCAGGACGAGAAACGCGCCGAGGCGGCCGAGATCCGCCGCCGGCTCATCTCCGGCGAGACTCTGCGGGAGCTCGAGCTCGTGCGCCGCCGCGGCGACGGCTCCCTCGTCACGCTTCACGGCGCGGGAGCGCCCCTGCGCGACGATAACGACCGCATCACGGGGCTTCTCTTCACCTGCATCGACGTGACGGCCGCGCGCCGCAACGCCGCGGAGCTCGAAAGCCACCTGCACTTCATGCGGGCGCTCATCGACGCGATCCCGAGCCCCGTGTATTTCAAGGATCGCGACGGGCGCTATAGCGTCCGCAACCGCGTGTGGGAAGAGCTTTTCGGCGGCGGCAAGGACTGGACCGGAAAGACCGTGCGCGACATGTTCGAGGGCGATATCGCGAGCGCGCACGAGGAGCACGACCGCGCGCTTCTGGATCGCCCCTCGTCCACGACGTACGAAATGCTGATGCCCACCGCCGACGGCGACAAGCGCCAGATGCTCTACAACAAGGTGAGCTTCGTCGACCAGCGCGGCGACGTGGCGGGCCTGATCGGCGTGATCACCGACGTGACGCGCTACAAGGAAACCGAACGCGCCCTCGAGGCGAGCGAGGCGCGCTTCCGGGTGCTCACGGAAAGCTCGATCGACTTGATCTCGGTGATCGATGCCGACGGCACGGTGAACTACCAGAGCGCGGCGCTACGCCACCTGCTGGGATTCGATCCAGCCGATACGGTGGGCAAGAACGTGTACGACCTCGTCCACCGCGACGACGTGGACCACGTTCGCGCGGCGTTCCGGCGCATCACGGACGTGCGATCGCTCACGGAGCCCGTGGAATTCCGCCTCCGCCACCGCGACGGCGGCTGGCGTACCTTCGAGTCCCTGGGCACCAATTGCCTTTCCAACCCGCATATCCGCGGCATCGTGTGGAACTCGCGTGACGTCACCGACCGCAAGGTGATCCAGCAGCGCATCCAGCACCTCGCCTATCACGACAACCTCACGGGGCTGCCCAATCGCGGGCTCCTGCAGGACCGGCTCGCGCGCTCCGTGGCGCGCGCCGAGCGCTCGGGGCGAAAGGTCGCCGTGCTCTTCATCGACCTCGACAACTTCAAGAACATCAACGATACCCTCGGGCACGACGTGGGCGACGAGCTGCTGCGGCAGGTTTCGCGGCGTCTTTCCGAGTGCGTGCGCCTCGAGGACACGATCGCGCGCCAGGGCGGCGACGAATTCATCGTGCTGCTGGACAACCTCGACGAAGGCCGCAACGCCTCGGTCGTCGCGCAGAAGATCCTCAACTCGCTCCGCCTGCCGCTGATCCTCGGTGGCACCGAGCAGCACGTGAGCGGCTCCGTCGGCATCGCGGTCTACCCCGAGGATGGCCGCGATGCGCAGACGCTCATGAAGAATGCCGACACGGCGATGTTCCACGGCAAGAGCCTCGGAAAGAACACCTACCAGTACTTCACCGCGCAGATGAACATCGCGGTGAAGCGCCGCATGACACTCGAATCGGCGCTGCGCCGCGCGGTGCTGCAACGCGACTTCGTCCTTCACTACCAGCCGCAGATCGACCTCGACACCGGCGATATCGTCGCGTGCGAGGCCCTGGTCCGCTGGAAGACCGAAGACAGCGGCACGGTGATGCCCGGCGACTTCATCCCGCTCGCCGAGGAGACCGGCCTCATCAACGAGATCGGCGAGTGGGTCCTGCGAGAGGGCTGCCGCCAGGCGAAGGAATGGCAGGACATGGGGCTCGCGCCGCTGCGGCGCATGGCGATCAACCTGTCGGCGCGCCAGTTCGCGGACAAGGGCTTCCTCGACATGGTGAACCGCGTCCTCAGCGACACCGGGCTCGCCCCCAGCTGCCTCGAGCTCGAGATCACCGAGAGCCAGGTGATGCGCCAGACCGAGGGCATGATCCAGCTCCTCAACAAGCTCTCGGAGATGGGCGTGCAGCTCGCGATCGACGATTTCGGGACGGGCTACTCGAGCCTGTCGTACCTGAAGCGCCTTCCGATCCAGAAGCTCAAGATCGACCAGTCGTTCATCCGCGACATCACGGTCGACCCGAACGACACCGCGATCGTCGTGGCCATCATCAACATGGCCAAGAGCCTCGACCTCGCGACGATCGCCGAAGGGGTGGAGACGGCGGGACAGCTCGCGCTGCTGCGCTCCAAGGGCTGCAACGTGGGGCAGGGTTTCTATTTCTCCGCGCCCGTGACGGCGCAGGAAATCTATCCGCTGCTGAAGACCAATCGCCTCGTGGTCGGCGACAGCCGCATTTCCTAGGCGAGCAGCAGGAAGATCGCGGGACGCTTGCCGATCGTCTCGGGAGCGGCGCGCCACTTCTCCACGGTATCCATGCGGATCCATTCGCGCGGCGACGTGAGCTCGGCGGCGACCGCGATTCGAGTTCCCGGGCGGCACGACTGCAGCAAGTCCGAGAGCATCGCGTCGTTGCGGTAGGGCGTCTCGATGAAGACCTGGGTTTCACGGGCTTTCGACGATTGCCGCTCGAGCCCCGCGATGGCCTCGCGCCTCGCCACCGTTTCGGCGGGCAGGTAACCGGCGAACCGGAAGCGCTGTCCCTCGAGGCCGCTCGCCATCAGCGCGAGGAGGATCGACGACGGGCCCACGTGCGGAACGACCGCGATGCGACGCTCGTGCGCAGCCGCGACCAATGCGGCGCCCGGGTCGGCGATGCCGGGCAAGCCCGCGTCCGAGAAGAGGCCGGTGTCGCGTCCGGCGGCGACCGGATCGAGGAGCGCGGCGATCGAGCCGGCCGGCGTGTGCTCGTTCAGTTCCGCGAACGCGATCTCGCGAAGGGGTTTCGGATGCCTGCACGCCGCGAGCCATGCCCGCGCCGATTTCGCATCCTCGACGATGAACGCATCGAGGCCGCGGATTCGCTCGATGACCGTGGCAGGAATCACGGACTCGGGCGGCGCATCCTCCGAGAGCCACGCGGGCAGCAGATGCAGAGTGCCCGCCATCAGGGCACCGCGACGCCGGCGTTGCGAAGCATCTGCGAAAGCGCGATGAGCGGGAGTCCGACAAGCGCCGTGGGATCGTCGCCGCCCACGCGCTCGAGGAGGGCGATGCCGAGGCCCTCGCTTTTCGCGCTGCCCGCGCAATCGAGGGCCGGTTCCCGCGCGAGGTAGGCATCGATCTCGGCATCCGCGAGGGACCGGAAGAGGACTTCGGTCGTGACGACCCGCGCCTGCGCCTGGCCGTTGCGCGTATCGAGCAGGCACAGGCCCGTGTGGAACAGGACTTCGCGTCCGCGAAGCCGGCGCAGCTGCGCACGGGCGTTTTCCTGCGTGCCCGGCTTGCCGATCGCTTCACCCGCGAGGTCCGCGACCTGGTCGGAGCCTATGATCAGGGCTTGCGGCCAGCGCGATGCGGCGGCATCTGCCTTGGATCGCGAGAGGCGCTCCGCGGTTTGCGCCGGCGCTTCGCCGGGCAGGGCGCGTTCGTCGAGGTCGGGCGACCACGATTCGAACGGCAGGCCGAGCCTCGTGAGGAGCTCCCGGCGGTAGCTCGAGCCGGATGCGAGTATCAATTTAGCGTTCAAAATTATGGTATTATGTACGTTAGTTAAAGTTGATTCTATATGTCCGAAGAGCTACTGATCCATCCCGAGCGCATCTCCGAAAAGCCGTTGGTGTTCGAAGGCACGGTCGACATCGAGGAGTTTCCGCGACTCGAGGAATCCCTTGCAACGCCCGAAACCGGCTTGCGGTACATGGTTACGGCCCGCCTGGACAAACAGCGTCGCAAGGTGGTGTCGTGTATAATCGAGGGCTTCGTTTTTCTCACGTGCCAGGCGACTTTGGAAGCATTCCGGCACGAGATTTCAATCGATGAGCGCCTCGTGCTCGTGGACGACGAATCGGGCCTTCCGCCCATCGAAGAGGAAAGCGACGCGGAAGATTACCTTGTTGCGGACGGCCCCGTGGACGTCCTGGACCTGGTAGAGGACGCGATTCTCCTCGCGCTCCCCATGGTGCCGCGCAAGCCGGGAATCGGCGGGCCGGCGGTGGAGGCGAAGAACGAGGGAAAGCGCGAATCGCCTTTCGCCGCGCTCGCGAGCCTCAAGAAACGAAACGAATGAAACGATAAGCTGTTCGATACAAATCCTGGAGATACGACATGGCCGTCCAACAGAACAAGAAGTCCGCTTCGAAGCGCGGCATGCACCGCTCGCACGATCACCTGGGCAAGCCCCCGGTCGCGGTGGAGCCGACGACGGGCGAGACGCACCTTCGTCACCACATCTCGCCGTCGGGCTACTACCGCGGCAAGAAAGTCATCCAGACGAAGGACTAAGCGCATCCGGCTGAAGCGTTTCATTGCGGCCACGCAATGAAGACCGTCATCGCCGTCGATGCCATGGGTGGGGACCACGGGCCGCAGGTCACGGTCCCCGCCTGCATCGATTTTCTCGCGACGAATGCCGAGGCCGAGCTCCTGCTCGTGGGCCTCGAGGATCCGATTCGCCGTGAGCTCGCGCGCCATCACGCCGCGGAAGAGCGCCGCATCACGGTGGTCCACGCGCCGGAAGTCGTCGGAATGGACGAGGACGTGCGCTCCGCGATCCGCACCAAGAAGCATTCCTCCATGCGGCTCGCCATCGATCTCGTGAAGGACGGCCGCGCCCAGGCCTGCGTGAGCGCGGGAAACACCGGCGCGCTCATGGGCACCGCGAAATTCGTCCTGAAGACGCTCCCCGGCGTCGACCGTCCCGCGATCTGCGCCGTGTTGCCGACCCGCACGGGGCAGGTCTATGCGCTCGACCTGGGCGCCAACGCCGATTGCACGCCCGAGCACCTGCTGCAGTTCGCGATCATGGGCTCCACGCTCGTGAAGGCCGTCGAGGGCAAGCCCAATCCCTCGGTGGGACTCCTCAACATCGGCTCCGAGGAGATCAAGGGCAATGACGTCGTGAAGAAGGCGGGAGAGCTGCTTCGCAGCGCGCCGGTGAACTTCCACGGCAACGTCGAAGGCGACGACATCTACAAGGGCACGACCGACGTGGTCGTCTGCGACGGATTCGTGGGCAACGTCGCGCTCAAGACCTCCGAAGGCCTCGCGAAGATGCTGGGCGATTTCCTCAAGGAGGAATACACCCGCGGATTCCTGTCGCGCATCGCCGCGGCGATTTCCTATCCCGTCATCAAGCGTTTCCGCCGCCGCGTGGACGCCCGCCGCTACAACGGGGCGGCGCTCCTCGGGTTGCGCGGCATCGTCGTGAAGAGCCACGGGTCGGCCGACCGCTTTTCGTTCCGGACCGCGCTCGCGCGCGCCGCATCGGAGGCGAGCCATGGGCTGAACGATCGCATCGGCGAGGAGATCGCGCGCCTGAACGCGCTCACGCCTTCCGCACCCCGGTCGCAAAGCGAGGCCGCATGATCCATTCGCGCATCACGGGCACCGGAAGCTACCTGCCGGCGAAGGTCCTCACGAACAAGGACCTCGAGGCGTTCGTCGACACAACCGACGAATGGATCGTCGGACGCACCGGCATTCGCGAGCGGCACATCGCGGCCGACGACGAGTTCACGAGCGATCTGGCCTTGCACGCGTGCCGCGCCGCGCTCGTTTCGGCCGGACGCAAGCCCGAAGACGTCGACCTCATCGTGCTCGCGACGTCCACGCCCGACATGGTGTTTCCCTCGAGCGCGTGCCTGCTGCAGGCGAAGCTCGGCGTGAAGAAGGGCGCGGCGTTCGACGTGCAGGCGGTCTGCTCGGGATTCACCTATGCCCTCGCCACGGCCGACCTCTTCATCCGTTCGGGCGCCCACAAGTGCGCGCTCGTGATCGGCGCCGAAGTGTTCTCGCGCATCCTCGACTGGAAGGACCGCGGCACCTGCGTGCTTTTCGGCGACGGCGCGGGCGCCGTCGTGCTCGAGGCTTCGGAGTCACCGGGGATCCTCTCCAGCGAGCTGCACGCCGACGGCAGCTACGCATCGATCCTCAACACGCCGGGCCATGTCTGCCGCGGCGTGGTGCAGGGCGATCCCACGCTCAAGATGGATGGCCCCGCGGTCTTCAAGCTCGCCGTGCGCGTTCTCGAGGAAAGCGCGCGTTCGATCGTCGCGAAGCACGGCATGCAGATCTCCGACCTCGACATCTACATTCCGCACCAGGCCAACGTGCGGATCGTCTCGCACGTCGCCAAAAAGCTGGGGCTGCCGGATTCGAAGTGCATCGTGACAGTCGATCGCCACGCCAACACGTCCGCCGCGTCGATACCGCTCGCGCTCGACGTGGGCGTTCGCGACGGCCGCGTGAAGAAAGGCCACAACGTCCTGCTGCAGGGCGTGGGCGGCGGCTTTACCTGGGGCTCGGTGCTCCTCAAATTCTAGGAACGACATGAGTCTCGCAATCGTATTTCCGGGGCAGGGCTCCCAATCCGTCGGGATGATGGCGGGCTTCGCCGATGTTCCCGTCATCGAGAGGACCTTCCTCGAGGCCAATGCCATCCTCGGCGTGGACCTTTGGTCGATGGTGCGCGAGGGTCCCGCTGAGGCGCTGAACCAGACCGTGAACACGCAACCCGTGATGCTCGTGGCCGGCGTGGCGTGCTGGCGCGCGTGGCAGGAGCGCGGCAATCCGGCGCCCGCGTGGCTTGCGGGCCACAGCCTGGGCGAATACAGCGCGCTCGTGGCCGCGGGTTCGATGCGCTTCGAGGACGCGTTGCCGCTCGTGCGCTTTCGCGCCCAGGCGATGCAGGAGGCCGTGCCCGAAGGCACCGGTGGCATCGCCGCGATCCTCGGTCTCGACGATGCCGCGCTTCCCGCCGTGCTCTCGGAAGCCGGACAGGGCGAGGTTCTCGAGGCGGCCAACCTCAATTCTCCGGGTCAGGTCGTGATCGCGGGACATCGCACGGCCGTCGAGCGCGGCATGGCGCTCGCGAAGCAGAAGGGCGCGAAAATCGCCAAGATGCTTCCGATGAGCGCGCCGTCCCACTGCAGCCTCATGAAGCCCGCGGCCGAGCGGCTGCGCGAGCGCCTCGACAAGGTCGAGATTCGCAAACCTGAAATCCCCGTGATCCACAATCGCTTCGTGGAATCCTTCGACGATCCGGCGAAGATCCGCGCCGCCCTCGTGGAGCAGCTCTGCAACCCGGTGCGGTGGATCGAGACCGTGCGCCTGCTGGGCTCGAAGGGCGTGACGCGGATCGTCGAATGCGGGCCGGGCAAGGTCCTCGCGGGACTCGGAAAGCGCATCGCGCCGGACATCGAATACGTCGCCATCCAGGACTCGGCTGCCCTCGCGGCGGCGGGCCATTGAGGCTGCCATGCTGAACGGACAGGTAGCGATCGTGACCGGTGCCTCGCGGGGCATCGGCGAGGGCATCCTCCAGGCGCTCGCGAAGAACGGAGCGACCGTCGTGGGCACGTCGACCTCGGAGAAGGGCGCCGAAGGAATCTCGAAAGCCCTCGCGGATCTCGGCGCCAAGGGCGCGGGCCGCGTCCTCGACGTGCGCGATGCGGCGCAATGCGGGGCCTTCGTCGACAAGGTGCAGGAAGAATTCGGCGCCGTCGCCATCCTCGTGAACAACGCGGGCGCGACCCGGGACAACCTGCTCGCGCGCATGAAAGACGAAGAGTGGGACGACGTGCAGGCGACGAACCTCAAGCCGGTCTTCGTCCTGTCGCGCGCCGTGCTTCGCGGCATGATGAAGGCGCGCGCAGGGCGCATCGTGAACGTGACCTCCGTCGTCGCGTTCTCGGGCAACGCGGGCCAGACCAACTACGCGGCGGCCAAGGCCGGGATGGTTGGATTTTCGAAGTCGCTCGCGCGTGAAGTCGGCAGTCGCAACATCACAGTGAACTGCGTGGCGCCGGGATTCATCGAGACCGACATGACGCGCTCGCTCGCCGAGGAGCAGGTGAAGAAGCTCGTCGAGAACGTCCCGCTCGGGCGCCTCGGCCGGGTCGACGACATCGCGCAGGCGGTGCTTTTCCTCTGCTCGCCGGCGGCGTCCTACATCACGGGCGCGACCCTGCACGTAAACGGCGGGATGCACATGGATTGAGCGGTTCGCTCCGCAAGAGAATCAACAGTCGCGCGTGGTAGAATTACGCGCTTTTTGAGCAATACAAACCGAAGAAACAAGCGCACCTGGAGGAAGTCGATGGACAACATTGAAGCCCGCGTCAAGAAGATCGTCGCCGAGCAGCTTGGAGTCGCCGAGGCCGACGTGAAGAACGACTCGTCGTTCACGGAAGACCTGGGCGCGGATTCCCTCGATAACGTAGAGCTCGTGATGGCACTCGAGGAAGAGTTCGAGTGCGAGATCCCCGACGAGGACGCTGAGAAGATCACCAACGTCCAGCAGGCGATCGATTACGTCAAGGCTCACGTCAAGCAGTAGTCCCATGGCAGGCGCATCCCGCGTGTAGATCCGGGATCGCGCCGCCCCAAACACCATGTCGAAGCGCAGAGTCGTCGTCACCGGGCTTGGGATCGTCTCGCCCGTCGGGATCGGCATCGCGGCCGCCTGGGACAACCTCACGAAGGGCGTGAGCGGAGTCGCGCCCATCACGAGGTTCGACGCGTCGCAGCTCACGACGCGCTTCGCGGCCGAGGTGAAGGGATTCAATTCCGCGGACTGGATGCCTCCGAAGGAGACCCGCCGGTCGGATCTCTTCGTGCATTTCGGCCTCGCGGCCACGAAGCTCGCGCTCGAGGATGCGGGACTCGTGATCGACGATTCCAACGCGGAGCGCGTCGGCGTGAACGTGGGCTCGGGCATCGGCGGACTGCCGATGATCGAGGACAACATCCGCGAGATGATCGCCAAGGGCCCGAGGCGCCTGTCGCCGTTCTTCGTGCCGGGCACGATCATCAACATGGTCGCGGGCATGATTTCGATCCAGTTCAAGGCCAAGGGCCCGAACGTGTCGATGGTTTCCGCCTGCACGACGAGCGCGCACTGCGTCGGCGAGGCGGGTCGCATGATCGAGTACGGCGACGCGGACGTGATGATCGCCGGCGGCGCCGAAGCGTGC
>DATGGI010000005.1:0-5526 GCA_035308545.1 Usitatibacter sp. | reverse complement strand
GCCGTCGAGGCGGCCGCGACGGGAGGCATGGCACTCATGGCCCATGCGGTCGCGACGCGCGCGCTCCGGCGCGGGACGCTCAAGGCAATGCTCCACGAGACGATGGCGATCACGGGCGCCCTCTTCGCGCTCCTCGTGGCCGCCACCGTCTTCACGCTCGTGCAGCGCGCCTTCGGGACCGATCGCTGGCTCGCGGCCACCTTCGCGTCGATGGGCGGGCGGACCACCGCGGTGCTCGCGCTCGGACTCGCGGCCGTCGCCCTGTGCGCGCTCGTGCTCGATGCCTTCGAGATGATCTTCGTCGTGATTCCCCTCATCGCGCCGGCGCTCCTCGTGGCCGCTCCCGACGCGCCCTGGGTCTCGGTCCTGATCCTCCTCATCCTCCAGGCGAGCTTCCTCATCCCGCCGTTCGGGTACGCGGTGCTCATGGCCCGGTCGCGAACGGGATCCCACGCCGCCACGGGCGCGCTCGTGCGGGCGCTCGCGCCTTTCGTGGCGGCGCAGCTCACGGTACTCGCGATCGTGCTGCTGGCGCCCGGAATCCTCTGGCGCGAATCACCGACGCTCACGCCGGCAAGCACGCAACCGCAGCTGTCCGACGAGAAGGTCCGGGAGATGCTCGACGAACAGCTGAAGGGCGTGGACGAAGAGCGGAAATGAAAAAGCCCGCCCCGGCTTGAAGATTGCCGGGGCAGGCTCCGCGGGCCTCTTCACTGGGTCCCGGGCCATCGTCGCAACGGCGACGCCCGGGATGACAAACGCTTCTATTTGATCGAAGCGATCGAGTGCATGAACTCGTCGTAGCCGCGCTCGGCGATACCGAACCACATGATCTCGTCGTCGCGGAACTTCACCATGCTCTCGTAGATCTTCTTGAAGTTCGGGCTCTTCTCCATCGTCTCCTTGTAGACCTCGAGGGCGGCCTTGTAGGAGGCGACCATGATCTCCTTGGAGAAGCCGCGCAGCAGCGTGCCGCTGCCGACGAGGCGCTTCAATGCCGCGGGGTTCTGCGCGTCGTACTTGGCGAGCATGTAGGTGTTCGCCTCCCAGCATGCCGCCTCGAGGATGTTCTGGTATTCCTTCGGCAGCTTGTTCCACTCCGTCGTGTTGAAGTAGCCCACGAGCTGCGGGCCGCCCTCCCACCAACCCGGAGAGTAGTAGTACTTGGCGATCTTGTTGAAGCCGAGCTTCTCGTCGTCGTAGGGGCCGACCCACTCGGCCGCGTCGATGGTGCCCTTCTCCAGCGCGGGATAGATGTCGCCGCCGGGAAGAAGCTGCGGCACGCCGCCCATCTTCTCGATCACCTTGCCGGCGAAGCCCCCGATGCGGAACTTGAGGCCCTTCCAGTCGTCCGGCGTCTTGATCTCCTTGCGGAACCAGCCGCCCATCTGCGTGCCGGTGTTGCCGCAGGGAACGCGCTTGATGTTGTAGGCCTTGTAGAACTCCTCGAAGAGCTCGTTGCCGCCGCCGAAGAGCTGCCACGCGTTCGTCTGGCGCGCGTTCAGGCTGAACGGGATCGCGGTATCGAGCGCGAAGGCCGGGTCCTTGCCCCAGAAGTAGTACGGCGCCGTGTGCGCCGCCTGCACGGTGTTGTTCTGCACCGCGTCGACCACGCCGAAGGCCGGAACGATCTCGCCCGCCGCGAACACCTGGATCTGGAATTTTCCGCCCGTGCACGCCGCGACGCGCTTGGCCATCACTTCGGCCGCGCCATAGATCGTGTCGAGGGACTTCGGAAAGCTCGAAGCCATGCGCCAGTTGATCGTGGGTCCGCCCTGCGCGAAGGCGGGCGCGGATCCCGCCGCGAGGATCCCGGCCATGCCGGCGCCCGCCGTACCGATGAATTTCCTGCGTTCCATTTTTCCTCCTCCTCTTTTAGAAGCTTGGAGAGGGGAGCCTACCTCAATCGCCCGCGATCGTCATGCGATCGAGGAGGATGGAACCGCAATGTTTCGAGCCGCGCACGACCGTATCGGAACCGACGGCGACGATGCCCTGGAACATGTCGAGCAGGTTGCCCGCGATCGTGATCTCTTCCACCGGATGGCGGATCTCGCCGCCCTCGACCCAGAACCCGGACGCGCCGCGCGAGTAGTCGCCGGTCACGTTGTTCACGCCCTGGCCCATGAGCTCGGTCACGACGAGGCCGCGTCCCATCTTCTTCACCAGGCCGGCGAAATCCAGGTCGCCCGGCTTCACCATGAGGTTGTGGTTGCCGCCCGCGTTGCCCGTCGTCGCGAGCCCGAGCTTGCGCGCCGAGTGCGACGAGAGGTACCAACCCTTGAGCACGCCCGCATCGACCACCTTGCGGCGCGCGGTCGCGACGCCCTCGGCGTCGTAGTAGCTGCTCGCGAGCTCGCCCGGAACCCAGGGATCCTCGAAGATCTCGACCACGGGGGAAAAGACCTGCGTGCCGAGGCGGTCCAGGAGGAACGACGACTTGCGATACAGGCTCGACCCGCTCGCCGCGGAAACGTAGTGCCCGATCAGTCCCGAGGCGATGTTCGCGTCGAAGAGCACGGGCACTTCCATCGTGGCGAGCCGCCGGCCCCCGAGGCGGCCCACCGCGCGCTCACCGGCCGTGCGTCCGACGCTCTCCGCTCCTTCAAGCCGGTTGGGATCGCGATGCGTCGTGTACCAGTAGTCGCGCTGCATGCCGCGCGCATCCTCCGCGACCACGCTGCATCCCACGCTCGCCTTCGAGTTCGGAAATCCAGTGAGGAAGCCACGCGTATTGGCGAGGATGAAGTCCGTGTCGTAGGCGGAGACCGTCGCACCCTCGGAATTGGTGATGCGCTTGTCCACGGCGAGCGCCGCCGCTTCGGTGCGCCGCGCGATCTCGATCGCGTCCTCGACCGTGAGGCCCCACGGATGGAAAAGATCGAGGTCCGGCGCCTCGCCCCTGTAGAGGCGGTTCGCATCCGGAAGGCCCGCGGCCTCGTCCTCGGCGGTGTGGCGGGCGATGGCGCATGCGGCATCCACCGTGCGCTCGAGCGCTTCCGGCGAAAGATCCGACGTGCTCGCGTTGCCGCGGCGCTTTCCGAAGTAGACGGTGATGCCGAGGCCCTTGTCGCGGTTGTACTCGACGGTCTCGACTTCGCCGCGGCGAACGGTCACCGCTTGCCCTACGGCGGCGGAGATTTCGACCTCGGCGTCGCTCGCGCCGCGCTGGACCGCGTAGTCGAGCGAGCGGCGGGCGGCCTCGGCCATCGCGTCGCGGGCGATGGGCAATGTAGGTAGGGGATGGTCTGGCATGATATTGCGATGGAAGACGATGATTTTATCAGCAAGACGCGCCGCAAACGGCAGATGAGCGAGCTGCAGGACGTGGGCGAGGCGCTCGTGAAGCTCTCGGCTGAACAGCTCGCACGCCTGGAGATGCCGGAGTCGCTCCGCGATGCCGTGCTCGAATGCAAGCGCTTCACCAAACATGAGGCCGTCCGGCGCCAAATGCAATACATCGGGCGCCTCATGCGCAAGATCGACGCGGGGCCCATCGCCGAGCAGCTCGCGCGCATCGAGGCCCCGAGCCAGCGCCACACCGCCCTCTTCCACGTGGCCGAGAAGTGGCGCACCGAAATCATTTCCGACCTCGACGCGATCGAGCGCTTCGTGAAGGAATTTCCCGAGGCCGACGCGGAGCGCCTGCGCAAGCTCGCCGCCACCGTGCGCGAAGAGCGGCTCACTTCGAGGCCTCCACGGCAGTTCCGCGAGCTCTTCCACGTGCTGAACGCGATCGTCCAGGACCACGAGAGGAAGCATCCGTGAGCGAATCCCACGACCGCGTCCGCATCGGTCTCGTCTCGGCGAGCGACCGCGCCTCCCAGGGCGTCTATCGCGACGAAGGCATTCCCGCTCTCGAGCAGTGGCTCACGGGCGCGCTGCTGAATCCCGTCGAGTTCGAACCACGGCTCGTCGCCGACGACCAGCCCGCGATCGAGTCTGCGCTGAAGGAGCTCGTCGATGCGCGGCATTGCGACCTCGTCATCACGACCGGCGGCACCGGCCCCGCCGCGCGCGACGTGACCCCGCAAGCCACGCTCGCGGTGGCCGATCGCGAGATGCCCGGCTTCGGCGAGCAGATGCGGCGAATCAGCCTGGAGTTCGTGCCCACGGCGATACTCTCGCGCCAGGTGGCCGTCATTCGCGCGAAGACGCTGATCCTCAACCTGCCGGGACAGCCGAAATCGATCCGTGAGACGCTCGAAGGGCTGAAGTCACCCGAGGGCAAATCCGTCGTGGCGGGAATCTTCGCCGCCATTCCCTACTGCATCGATCTCATCGGCGGGCCTTACATCGAAACGCGCGAGGACGTGATCAAGGCCTGGAGGCCCAAGTCCGCGATCCGCGCGCCCGGGAGCGTGAATTGAAGCCATTGGAATTCGTCGAGCTCGTGACGGGACCGGATCCCGCGGGCACCGTCATCTGGATGCACGGCCTCGGGGCCGACGGCTGGGACTTCGTGCCCATCGTGCGCGAGCTGCCGCTGCCCGAGGGGCTCGCGCTGCGATTCATCTTTCCCCATGCGCCCATGCGCCCCGTCACGATCAACAACGGCATGACGATGCGCGCGTGGTACGACATCGCGCAGATGGATCTCGCGCGCGTGCCCGACGAGGGTGGAATACGGGAATCGCAGGCGCTTGTCGAACAGCTGATCGCGAGCGAGAAGGCGCGCGGCATCGATGCGTCGCGCATCGTGCTCGCGGGATTCTCGCAAGGCGGCGTGATCGCGCTCCAGGTGGGATTGCGTCACGCCGAGCGCATCGCCGGAATCGTCGCGCTTTCGACCTATCTCGCGCTGGAGGACTCGCTCGACCGCGAAGCCGCGGCCGCGAACAAGCGCACGCCCATCCTCATGGTGCACGGCACGGAGGACCCGGTGATCCCGATCCAGCTCGCCCAGGCATCGCAGCGCGCCCTCTCGGGGCGCGGCTACGACGTCGAGTGGCAGTCATACCCGATGCCCCACGCCGTGTGCGCGGAGGAAGTCGAGCTGACCGGTGAATTCCTCGCTCGCGCCTTCGGCGCGGCCCCGGCGCGCTCGTCGATCCTGCTTCCGTAGTTAAAACCGGGAACACGGAGAGCGCGGAGCTTCACGGAGGCACGGAAAACCCAAAATCTGTGTGCGATTCATGCCTCCGTTTGAAGTGGGCACGAAACGCCATCAGACTTTTCTCTGTGTCTCTGTGGACCTCTGTGCTCTCCGTGTTCCCGGCTTTTGCGACAGCCCAGCGCAACTACTTGGGCGCGGGCGTGGCGAGCGGCTTGTCCTTGTCGACGATGTAGGTGGCGAGCACCGTCGCGCCCTTGTCGCCGATGGGCCGCGCGTCGTGGATCTTGCCCTCGGGAATGATGTAGCTCTCGCCGGCCTTCACGATCTTCGGCGGTTCGCCGTCGATCAGCACCTCCGACGTTCCCTCGAGCACGTAGCCCACCTCGACGCCCGGATGGGAATGCCGTCCCGCGGAAGCGCCGGCCGCGATCTCGGCGCGTGCCATCACCACCTCGCGCTTGGGACCGATG
>DATGGI010000004.1:0-13880 GCA_035308545.1 Usitatibacter sp. | reverse complement strand
GCGCTCGACGAGTTGCCGGGAATCGGCCCGTGGACTGCGCAGTACATCGCGATGCGCGCGCTCGCGTGGCCCGATGCTTTCCCGCACCCCGATGTCGCCGTGATCAAGGCGATGAAGCAATCGAAGCCCGCTGCGGCGCTCGCCGCCAGCGAAACGTGGAGGCCGTGGCGCGCCTATGCCGTGCTGCACCTCTGGAAATCATTGGAGACCCCGAAATGATTCGCTATGCCCGCATTCCCACGCCCGCCGGAACGCTCTTCGCCGCATCCACCGAAGGCGCGATCACGGGAATCTACTTCGAGAACCAGCAGTACTTCCCCGAGATCACGGCGAAGTGGCAGGAAGACGCGAACGATCCGGTCCTGCGCGAGTGCGCGAGGCAGATCGACGAATACTTCGACGGAAAGCGCACGGAGTTCGACTTGCCGCTCGCGCCCGCCGGCACCGATTTCCAGCAGCGAGTCTGGAATGAGATCGCGCGCATTCCCTACGGCAAGACCATTACTTACGCCGAGCTCGCGAGGCGCGCGGGCGCCGAGGGCTCCGCGCGAGCCGCCGGCGCCGCGACCGGCCGCAATCCCATCACGCTCGTGGTGCCGTGCCATCGCGTCGTCGGGAGCGACGGCAGCCTCACGGGATATGCGGGCGGCCTGCCCCGCAAGACGCGGCTGCTCGAGATCGAGGGCGTGCTGCAGGGATCGCTCGTTTGAGGCCGGCGGATCTCGCGCGCCTGGTCGCGCTCGCGGCCGTCTGGGGCGCTTCGTATCTCTTCATGCGCTACGCGGTGTCGTACTTCGGCCCCGTGGCGTTGATCGAGATGCGCGTGCTGATGGCCGGTGTGGCCCTCACCGCGTTCCTCGCGACGACGGGTGGCTCGGTCGGATGGTCGCGCTTCTGGGTGTCGTACCTGGTCGTGGGATCCATCGGCGTCGCGCTTCCGTTCGTGCTGATCGCGCAGGCGCTCACCGCGATCGATGCGTCGACGGCGGCGATCCTCAATGCGCTCTCGCCGCTCTTCGCGTCGATCGTCGCCGCGATCTGGATCCGCGATCCGCTCACGCCGCAGAAGCTCGCGGGCATCGCGACCTGCCTCGTGGGCACCGCGGTGCTCGTCGGGTGGACACCCGCGCCGATGTCGGGCCGCGAGCTCCTCGCCGCCTCGCTCTCGGTGGCGGCCACGGCCCTCTATGGCTACATCAGCGTTTTCTCCAAGGTGAAGCTGAAGGGCGCCAGCGCGCTGGGCACCTCGGCCGGGACGTTGATGTTCGCCGCCGCGAGCCTCGCTTTCGTGGTGCCCTTCGCGCCGCCGCCTCATCCGCTCGCCGACATTCCCGCCATCGCCTGGCTCGCGGTGTTGGGGCTCGCTTTCTTCTCGACCACGCTCGCCTTCATCCTCTACTACCGCCTCATCGCCGACGTGGGCCCGGTGAAGGCGATCACGGTGACGCTCCTCGTGCCGATATTCGGGATGGTCTGGGGAATCCTCTTCCTCGGCGAACCGCTCACGCCGGGCCGCGTCGCCGGCTGCCTCATCATCCTCGCCGGCTGCTCGCTCATCCTCGGACTCCTGCGCTTTCCCGTTCGCCGTTCGGCGAGCTAGTGAGTACCATGGCTTTTTTCCCCGCGCCATTCGCAAGTGCCCAACCGCCTCTCCCGGGAAACCAGCCCCTACCTGCAGCAGCACGCGGATAACCCCGTCGACTGGTATCCGTGGGGCGAGGAAGCGCTCGCGGAGGCGAGGCGGACGAACAAGCCCATCCTCCTCTCGGTGGGATATTCGGCGTGCCACTGGTGCCACGTGATGGCGCACGAGTCGTTCGAGGACCCGGCGATCGCGAAGGTCATGAACGACCTCTTCGTGAACATCAAGGTCGATCGCGAGGAGCGTCCCGACATCGACCAGATCTACCAGCTCGCGCAGGTGATGCTCACGCGCAGGAACGGCGGCTGGCCGCTCACGATGTTCCTCACGCCCGACCAGCTTCCGTTTTTCGGCGGCACCTATTTCCCGAACGTCGCGAAGTACGGCATGCCCGCGTTCGTCGAGCTGATCGCGCGCGTGCGCGCCTTCTACGACGAGAGTCCCGGCGAGATCCGCGAGCAGGGCGAGCAGCTTCGCGCGGCGCTCGCGCGCATGCAGCCGCGCGGCGGCGGGAACGTCGCGAAGTTCACCGGCGATCCGCTCGACGAGGCCGCCGGCCATTTGCTGCAATCGATGGATCCGGTCCATGGCGGGTTCACGGGCGCGCCGAAATTCCCGCACCCCGACACGATCGAGCTGCTGCTGCGCCGCCATGCCGCGCTCGGGGAGAAACCCCCGCTCGACGCGGCAGTCTTCACGCTGCGCAAGATGGCCGAGGGCGGAATCTACGACCAGCTGGGCGGTGGCTTCGCGCGCTACAGCGTGGACGAGCGCTGGGCGATCCCGCACTTCGAGAAGATGCTCTACGACAACGGCTGGCTCCTGCGCCTGTACGCGGACGCCTGGACCGTGACGCGCGATCCCCTTTTCCGGCGCGTGTGCGAGGAAACGTGCGCGTGGGTCATGCGCGAGATGCAATCGCCCGCGGGCGGCTACTACTCCTCGCTCGACGCCGACTCCGAAGGCGAGGAGGGCCGCTACTACGTCTGGACCGTCGAGGAGATCCGTGCGCACCTCACGCCCGAGGAATTCGCCGTGACCGTCCCGGCCTTCGGGCTGGACGGGCCTCCGAACTTCGAAGGCCACGCGTGGCATCTCGTCGTCGCGCGCGCGGTCGAAGACCCGGCCTCGCGAAGGATCCTGGATCGGGCGCGCGAAAAGCTCTTCTCCGTTCGCGAGACGCGCGTGCGCCCCGGGCGCGACGAGAAGATCCTCGCCTCGTGGAACGCCCTCATGATCCGCGGGATGGCCCACGCGGCGCGCGTCTTCGGCCGCAGGGACTGGCTCGATTCGGCCCGCGCCGCGCTCGCGTTCATCCGCCGGGAGCTGTGGAAGGACGGGCACATGCTCGCCACGGCCAGGGACGGACATGCACACCTGAATGCATATCTCGACGATCACGCATACCTTCTCGCGGCGCTCCTCGAAATGCTCGAGGCGGATTTCGATCCGGCGGACCTCGCGTGGGCCAGCGATATCGGGCGCGTGCTGATCGAGGAGTTCCGCGATCCCGTCGAGGGCGGCTTCTTCTTCACGTCCCACGACCACGAATCCCTGATCCACCGGCCCAAACCCGGCCCGGACAACGCCACGCCCTCGGGCAATGCCGTGGCGGCCTGGGCGCTCAATCGCCTCGCGCTCCTCACGGGAGAGATGCGCTTCGCGGAAGCGGCCGAGGCCACGCTCGCGCTCTTCTGGCACGAGATGGAGCGCCAGCCCATGGCCTTCGGAACGATGCTCTGCGCCCTCGAGGAGCTGCTGGAACCGCCGCGCACCGTGATCCTCTCCGCCGGCCAGGAAGCCCTCGCGCCGTGGCGCCAGGCTCTCGAAGGCGAGTATCTCCCGACGACCCTGGTGCTGGCCGTGGGAAATTCGTCCGGCCTCCCCGGCCCCCTGGCGAAGCCCGCATCGCGCCAACCTGTCGCATGGCTGTGCAAGGGCGCCACCTGCCTGCCTCCCATCGCCACGCCGGCCGGTTTGCGCGAAGGGCTGGCTTTGCCCACAATCGCGCCTTCGACCGAATCCACGCCCGCGCCCAGGAGCTCTCCATGAAGAAGACAGTGATCCTCGCAGCCGCCCTCGCCGTAGCCCCGGCGGCCGCGCTCGCCGATGAAGCCCTCGCCTCGAAGAATGGCTGCCTGGCCTGCCATGCCGTCGACAAGAAGGTCGTGGGCCCCTCCTACAAGGACGTCGCCGCCAAATACCGCAACGACAAGGGTGCGGAGGCGCGCCTCGTCGAGAAAGTGAAGAAGGGCGGGGTGGGCGTTTGGGGGCAGGTCATGATGCCGCCCAACGGCGCCGTGAGCGACGCCGACGTGAAGGCGCTCGTGAAGTGGATCCTGTCGCTCAAATAACGAATTGACAGGCGGGGGCGCGACTTCCCATAATTGCGGCCTTTCCGCGCCCGTATTCCGGCCAGTCCGCCGCCCGTCCTCAAACTCATTTAGCAGGAGAGTTTCAATGAACAGCTCCCACAAGCTGAGCCTCGCCGTCGCCCTGGCCCTGGGCCTCGTCGCGTGCGGCCAGAAAGAAGAACCCAAGAAGGCGGCCGACGCCGCGCCCGCCGCGCCCGCCGGCATCACGGTGACGATCGCCCACGCGGGCCCGCTCACCGGCTCCATCGCGCACCTCGGCAAGGACGACGAGAATGGCGTCGCGCTCGCCATCGCGCAGGCCAACGACAAGAAGATCGTGATCGACGGCAAGCCGGTCACCTTCAAGATGATGAGCGAGGACGACCAGGCCGATCCGAAGGTCGGCACCACGGTCGCGCAGAAGCTCGTGGACGCGAAGGTCGCCGCCGTCATCGGCCACCTGAATTCCGGCGTCTCGATCCCCGCCTCGGAGATCTACAGCAAGGCGGGCATCCCGATGATCTCGGGCTCGGCCACGAACCCGCAGCTCACCGAGCGCGGCCTGAAGACCGTGTTCCGCACCGTCGGCCGCGACGACCAGCAGGGTCCCGCGATCGCCGCGTACATCGCCAACGAGCTGAAGGGCAAGAAGGTCGCCCTCATCGACGACAAGACCGCCTACGGCGAAGGCCTCGCGAACGAAGTCGAGAAGACGCTCAAGGCCGCCAAGGTGAACATCGTGACGCGCGAGCGCACGACGGACAAGGAAACCGACTTCAAGGCGATCCTCACCAAGATCAAGGCGAAGAACCCCGATGTCGTCTTCCACGGCGGCATGGACGCCACGGGCGGCCCGCTGCTCAAGCAGGCGCGCGAGCTCGGCATCAAGGCCACGTTCGCGTTCGGCGACGGCGCGTGCACCGACGAGATGGGCAAGCTCGCGGGCGCCGCGGCCGAGGGCATGGTGTGCTCGCAGGCGGGCCTGCCGCGCGAAGCGGCCAGCAAGGATTTCGTCGATGCGTTCACGGCGAAGTTCGGCGAGATCAAGCAGTACGCGCCCTATTTCTACGACGGCACCAACGCGATGATCGAGGCCATGAAGAAGGCCAACTCGGTCGATCCGGCCAAGTTCGGCCCCGAGGTGTTCAACGTCTCGTTCACGGGCGCCACGGGCAAGGTGGAGTTCGACGCCAAGGGCGACCGCAAGGACGCCGAGATGACGATCTTCAAGCTGCAGAACGGCAAGGTCGTGCCGATCTCGATCGTGAAGAACGGCGTCGCGACGCCCTTCACCGCCGCTCCGGCTGCCGCTCCTGCCGCCGCCGCACCTGCTGCCGCCCCGGCCGCCGCACCGGCTGCCCCGGCGAAGGAAGAACCCACGAAAGACGAGAAGAAGAAATAACAAGAACCGCGGGAAAACCCGCATCATGGACGGCGCCTCAGGGGGCGCCGTTTTTTTTTTTGCTCGCGCGGCCCGGTGAGTGCCCTTAGAATCGGCGCGTGGACACCTTCCTGCAGCAGATCGTCAACGGCCTCACGCTCGGGTGCGTCTACGCCGTCGTGGCGCTGGGCTACACGATGGTCTACGGGATCATCCAGCTCATCAACTTCGCCCACGGCGAGGTGGTGATGATCGGATGCATGACGGCCTTCTCGGTGATCGTGGCGCTCGCGCCCACCGGCGCGCCTCCCATGCTGATCGTGGTCGTCGGGACGCTCACGGCGATCCCCGTATGCATGGCCGTGGGATACGTGGTCGAGCGCGTCGCCTACCGGCCGCTTCGCAGCGCGCCGCGGCTCGCGCCGCTCATCACCGCGATCGGCGTGTCGATCATCCTGCAGCACCTCGCGCTCCTCGTGTGGAGCCGCAACATCATCGCCTTCCCGCAGATCATCCCGCTCAGGCTCGTGCACCTGGGCAACTCGGACTCGAGCGCGGCCATCAGCAACGTGCAGATCGTGATCATCCTCGTGTCCCTCGCGATGATGGCGGGCCTGCTCACGCTGGTGCACAAGACGAAGATCGGGATCGCGATGCGCGCGACGTCGCAGAACCCGCAGGTCGCGGGACTCATGGGCGTGGACATCAACAAGGTCATCTCGATCACCTTCGTGATCGGCGCGGCGCTGGGCGCCGTCGCGGGCGTGATGGTCGGCACGTACTACGGCATCGCGCACTACCAGATGGGATTCCTGCTGGGGCTGAAGGCGTTCTCCTCGGCGGTGCTGGGCGGCATCGGAAATCTCGCGGGCGCGGTGCTGGGCGGGATCCTCATGGGGCTCATCGAGGCGCTCGGCGCGGGATACATCGGCGACTTCACGAACGTCTGCTCGCTGGACCAGTGGCTGCCGGGATTCCACCAGGTGTGCATCGACAGTCCCGAATCGTCGCTCTTCGGCAGCAACTACAAGGACGTTTACGCATTCATCGTGCTGATCCTGGTGCTCGTCTTCAGGCCGCAGGGACTGCTGGGCGAGCGCGTCGGCGATCGGGCGTGATCATGCGTTATCGAGTGATTCAAGCGAAAGGCTTGGAACCACAGATGAACACAGATGAACACGGATGAACGCGAAAGATTGAATGGCTTGACGTCAAAGGTAATAGGGGCGGCGCAACGCGTCAGCAGCGTCCTGGGGTGCGGCTTCCTGGAAAAGGTCTATGAGAACGCGTTGGTGGTCGAACTGGGGCGGCGAGGCCTCAAGGTCGTTCAACAGAAAGCCCTGGCGGTTAGTTATGAGTCCAAAGTCGTCGGAGAGTACTTTGCCGATCTAGTGGTGGAGAACGAAGTCGTCGTCGAACTCAAGACGGTGAAGAACTTGGATTCAATCCACGAAGCTCAATGCATCAACTATCTGCGCGCAAGCGGAGCCCCAATTTGCCTGTTGATGAATTTCGCGCGCCCTCGCCTCGACGTTCGCCGAATCATCAACGCATGAACGTGCGCATCCATCTGTGTTCATCTGTGTTCATCTGTGGTTCTTTCGCCTATGGCATCCATGGGCACCTTCGCTGACCTGAAGAAGAACCCCTACGCCAAGTGGATCGGCATCGCGCTGATCGTGGCGGCGCTCGCGGCCCTACCGTTCGCGCTGGCTTCGGTGGGCACGGCCTGGGTCCGCATCACGAATCTCGCGATCCTGTTCGTGCTCCTTTCGCTGGGCCTTAACATCGTCGTCGGCTTCGCCGGCCTGCTCGACCTCGGCTACATCGCGTTCTATGCCGTCGGCGCGTACGTGTACGCGCTCCTCGCGTCGCCGCACTTCAACATCCACCTTCCGTGGTGGGTGATCCTTCCCATCGGCGCCGCGACAGCGTGTCTCTTCGGCGTGTTGCTTGGCGCGCCCACGCTCAAGTTGCGAGGCGACTACCTCGCCATCGTGACGCTGGGCTTCGGCGAGATCGTGCGCATCTTCCTCAACAACCTCTCGGAACCGTTCAACCTCACCAACGGACCCAAGGGGATCACCACGATCGATCCCATCAAGGTGGGGCCGATCAGCTTCGGCGACGTCTCGCACCTGGGCCCGCTCGTCTTCAGCGAGGCGATCAAGTACTACTTCTTCCTGCTCGCGGTCCTGGTTGTCGTGATCGTGATCAACCTGCGGCTGCAGAACTCCCGCATCGGCCGCGCGTGGGAAGCGATCCGCGAGGACGAGCTCGCGGCGCGCTCCATGGGCATCAACACGCGCAACATGAAGCTCCTCGCCTTCGCGATGGGCGCGTCGTTCGGCGGCGTGGCGGGCGGCATGTTCTCCGCGATCCAGGCGTTCATCAGCCCCGAAAGTTTCATCCTCACGGAGAGCGTGATGGTGCTCTCGATGGTTGTGCTGGGCGGCATGGGCAACATCTGGGGCGTCATCATGGGCGCGATCCTGCTCTCCTTCGTGCCCGAGATCCTGCGCTACACCGTGGAGCCCATGCAGCGCGCGGTGTTCGGCCGCTCCATCATCGATCCCGAGGTGATCCGCATGCTGCTCTTCGGCCTCGCGATGGTCGTGATGATGCTGTTCCGCCCGGCAGGGATCCTGCCATCCGCGGTGCGCAAGCGGGAACTCGCCGGAGCGAAGAGTGAGTGACGCGGCCGCGGCCCCGGTGACGGGCAACCTCCTCGAAGTCGACCGCATCGAGCGGCGATTCGGCGGCCTCGTCGCTCTCTCCGACGTTTCGTTCGCCATTCGCCGCGGCGAGATCTACGGACTGATCGGACCCAACGGCGCCGGCAAGACCACGCTCTTCAACGTGCTCACCGGCATCTATCGGCAGGACGTGGGCACCATCAGCTTCGAAGGCGCGGTGCTTCGCAACGCCACGCCGGACCGCATCGCCAAGCTCGGCATCGCGCGCACGTTCCAGAACATCCGCCTCTTCGCGAACCTTTCCGCGCTCGAGAACGTGATGATCGGACGGCACGTGCGCACGCGCGCCGGCGTCTTCGGCGCCATCCTCCGCAATCCCGCGACGATCGCCGAGGAGCGCGCCATCGAGAAGCGCGCCCACGAGCTCCTCGACTATGTCGGCATCGCGCATCGCGGCAACGAGCTCGCCAAGCATCTCTCCTACGGCGACCAGCGCCGGCTGGAGATCGCCCGCGCGCTCGCCACCGATCCGCGCCTGCTCGCGCTCGACGAGCCCGCGGCCGGCATGAACGCTTCCGAGAAGGTCGATCTTCGCAAGCTCCTCGAATCCATCCGCAAGGACGGCACGACGCTCCTCCTCATCGAGCACGACGTGCGCCTGGTGATGGGACTCTGCGACCGCGTCCTCGTGCTCGACTACGGCCGCAAGATCGCCGAGGGCCTGCCGAAGGACATCCAGAAGGATCCCAAGGTGATCGAGGCCTACCTCGGCACGCCGCGCGAGGCCCCGGCCCCAGGATCACCGGGGCAGACTTAGCGTGAGCCTTCTTTCGCTCGAGAACCTGCAGGTCTCCTACGGCGGCATCCGCGCCGTGAAGGGAATCAGCCTCGCCGTCGAGCCGGGCGAGCTCGTGTGCCTCATCGGCGCCAACGGCGCCGGCAAGACGACAACGCTTCGCGCGGTCACGGGCCTGGTGCGCGCGGCGGGCGGGCGCATCGTGTACGACGGGCAGGACATCGCGTCGCTGAAGCCCCATGAAATCTCGCGCCGCGGGCTCGCGCTGGTCCCCGAGGGACGCGGCGTGTTCGCCCAGCTCACAATCGAGGAAAACCTCCACATGGGCGCCTACGCGCGCCACGACCGTCCCGGCGTGGCCGCGGATCTCGATCGCGCCTATACGCTCTTTCCACGGCTGAAGGAACGCCGGCGCCAGACGGCCGGCACGCTCTCGGGCGGGGAGCAGCAGATGCTCGCGATCTCGCGCGCCCTCATGAGCCGGCCCAAGCTGCTCCTCCTCGACGAGCCCAGCATGGGCCTCGCGCCCCTCATGGTGGAGCGGATCTTCGAGGTGATCCGCGGCATTTCCGCAGACGGAGTCACGATGCTGCTGGTCGAGCAGAACGCGCGCCTCGCCCTCGAGGTGAGCCGGCGCGGCTACGTGCTGGAAAGCGGCCAGGTCACGATCACCGGGGAGGCGCGCGCGCTCCTGGGCGATCCGCGCATCCGCGAGGCGTACCTGGGCGAGTAGCGCCCGCGGATTCACTACAATTGCAATTGCAGGAGTGACGGCACGCATATACGGACGACGGCGGCAGCGGCAAAATGCATCCTGCCCGACGTCCGGGCGGCGAGGATCTCCACGAGGGAATTCCGGCCATGAACCGAACCACGCGCGGCGCCTCGCAGGCGCTGGGCGCAGCCTTTTTGCTCGCGATGCTGGTCTTCCTTTTCGTGAAGACCGCAGGCGTCGACGTGAAGCACGACACGCACGCGCTGTCGCTGCTGCGCGAGCTGAAGGACCTCGACGGCCGCTGGGACGAGGACGTCCTGCGAATGACAAACGATTTCTCGGGCGCGGCCCCGCGCGCGGATTTTCCGGTCCTCATGGGACGAATCCTCGGCGAGCTCGAGCACAGCGGGCCCGGAACGGCACTCGCCCGCGACCTCGCGCAACTTCGCGCCGGGCTCGCGGACAAGGATGCGGCGGCGCGGAGCCTTCGCGACATGCACCAGCGCGCGCAGGACGCGGTCCAGGCGATGGATACGTCGGTGTTGCAGCTCCAGCAGCTCGCGGAAGCCCGCGGAGCGAAGGGTGCCGTGGTGGCGAGCCTCGTGAACCAGGTTCGCGCCGATGCGGCGCAGCCCCTCGACACGCTGGCCGGCCGCGCTCCGGCGATGCAGCAGCGCATCGCGACGCTACGCCCCGCGTCTCTCGCCATCGATCCGCTGCTGGGCGAAGCCGCCGGGCGCGCCGAGACCACGAGCCGCGCGTTCCTCGCCGCCCGGGAAGGAGAGCTCTCGCTCTGGAGCAGGTATTCGTTCCTCACGCTGGGCGCCCGCACGGACCTCGCGCTGCGCGCGCTCTCGGCGTCGATCGAGGGCACGCTCGACGAGAAGGACCGCTGGCGCGCGTATCTCTTCGCCTACGCGTTGGCCCTGCTCATCGCCACCGGGTACCTCGCGTCGCGGGTCGCCTCGACCCAGGCGCAGCTTCGCAGCGCCAACGAAAGCCTCGAAAAGCGCGTCGCCGAGCGCACGCGGGATCTGTCCACGACACTCCAGCGCCTGCAGGAATCCGAAGCGCAGCTGGTGCAGTCCGAGAAGATGTCGTCGCTCGGGCAGATGGTGGCTGGCGTCGCGCACGAGATGAATTCGCCGCTCGCCTATGTGAAGAACAGCGTGGCCACGGCCCGCGACCGCATGCCCGACCTGCGCGATGCGCTCGCGGGCGCCGCCCGCCTCCTCGACATCCTGCGCAGCGACGCGCCCGATCCCGGCGAGCTCCAGGCCTCCTTCGACGCGCTCGAGTCCCAGCTCGGGAAGCTGCGCCGCGAGCACGTCCTCGAGGACCTGGATGCGCTCACCCGCGACGGCCTGCACGGCATCGAGCAGATCGTCGAGCTCGTCGCGAACCTGCGCAACTTCTCGCGCCTGGATCGCAGCAAGGTCGCGAGCTTCAACGTGAACGAGGGCGTGAGGGCCACACTGCTGATCGCGAAGCCGGCCCTCCGCAAGGTGGACGTCGAGCGGAAATTGGGCGACATTCCGTCGATCACGTGCTCGCCTTCCCAGGTGAACCAGGTGCTGCTCAACCTCGTCACGAACGCCGCCCAGGCGATGGACAAGCCGCGGGGCCGAATCACTGTCATCACCCGCGAGGGCTCCCCCGGCACGGTCGCCATCGAGGTCGACGACAACGGCAAGGGCATCTCCGAGGAATCGCTGCCGAAGATCTTCGATCCCTTCTACACGACGAAGGATGTCGGCAAGGGCACGGGGCTGGGCCTCACAATCGCCTACAAGATCGTGAAGCAGCACGGCGGGCACATCGACGTGCGCTCGACGCTGGGTGAAGGGACGACTGTGATCGTCACGCTGCCCGTGGAGCCGCCGGCCGATCTCGCCATGAACGCCGAATCCGCGCCGGAGGCGGTCAACGCATGAATGCCGAAGTCCGCAAGATCGGCAAGTACACGCTCGAGAACCTGCTCGGCAAGGGCGGCTGGGCGTCCGTCTACAAGGGCACCGACGGCACGAAGGCCGTGGCGCTCAAGGTCCTGCCGCGCGCGCCGATCTCCACCGAGGCGCTCGAAAAGATGAAGCAGGGCGCCTCCTCGCTCGGGCGCGTGCGCCATCCGGCGCTCGCGAGCTTTTTCGAGCTCGTGGTGACGGACAAGGCCGTCTGCATCGTCTCGGAGCTCGTCGAGGGAACGCCGCTTTCGGCGCGCTTCGAAAAGGACCGCGGGCCCGACCTGCGCCAGACGTGGGACATCGTGCGCCAGGTGCTCGAAGCGCTCGATGCCGCGCATTCGAAAGGCGTCTATCACGGCGACATCAAGCCGTCGAACATCTTCATGGACGCGCAGAATCGCGTGAAGATCACCGACCTGGGGCTTCGCGTGATCGCTCCCGAAAGCGCCGGGAATCCCGCCTACATGGCGCCGGAGCAGTTCGGCGACATCCCGAGCGAGGCGCGCACGGATCTCTACCAGGTCGGGGCGCTCGTCTACCACCTCGTGAGCGGGAAGGTCCCCTTCACCGGCTCGCGCGAGGAAGTGATCCATCGCGTGCTGCAGGAGCGCCCCCAGGATCCGTCGGCCTTCACGCCGAAGCTCGCATGGCAACTCGATTGGGTGATCCAACGCGCGATGTCGAAGGACCCGATGGATCGCTTCGCCACGGCGCGTGAGCTCCTCGATGGATTGCGCTTGGGATTGCAGGACTCGATCGGTTCGCCACTCGCCGCGGTGCCACCTCCGGCTCCCGCTGCGGCGCCCACGCCGGCTCCAGCGCCGGCTCCAGCACCGGCACCGAAACCCGCGGCAGCGGCGAAGCCCGCGCCCGTGCCTCCGCAAGCAGCCAAGCCCGTGCCTGCGCAAGCAGCCAAGCCCGTGCCTGCGCAAGCCGCGAAGCCTGCCCCTGCCGCTCCGGCCGCAAAGGGAGCGCCGGCGAAGAAGATGGAGCTCACGCTCGAAGCCGTCCCGGACAAGCCCATGGCTCCGGCCCAGGCGCCCGCACCGGCGCCCGCACCACCGCCCGCATCCGCACCCGCGCCCAAGCCAACCCCCGCGCCTGCGGCGAAGCCTGTGCCTGCCCCGTCGCTCGCCGAGAAAGCGAGGCTCATCGCGCAACCCCCGGCCGCGGCGCCCGCGGCTCCGATTGCTTCCACGAAGCTTCGCGTGCTCTTCGTGGACGATGACGAGCGCATCCTCAACGGGCTGAAGACGCTCTTCCGCAACGACTACGACGTGAGCATCGCGGGCAACGGCGAAGAAGCCCTCGCTCTGCTCAAGAAAGAGCCGGCACCGATCGTCGTGAGCGACCAGCGCATGCCGGGCATGACCGGCGTCGACCTGCTGCGCGAGGTGCGCAAGCAGTGGCCCCACTCCGTGCGCCTGCTGCTCACCGGTTACTCCGATCTCGCGGCCATCGTGGGATCGATCAACGACGGCGAGGTCTTCCGCTTCGTGAAGAAGCCCTGGGACAACGAAGAGATCAAGGCCACGCTCGCCGAGGCGGCGACAGTCGCGGTGCGCCTCGCGGCGCGCACGCCGACGCCCGACGTTTCGCCGGACGCGGGCTCGATCCTCGTGATCGATCCGGCCGAGAGCCTCGCGCGCGGACTGGAGCGCCTCGTCGGCGGCGAAGCCGCCGTGAAGCTGGTGCCCAACGTGCCCGAGGCCGCGAAGCTGCTGCAGTCCAACGAATACGCGGCGATCGTGGCCGACATGAGGGCCGGCAAGGAAGACCTCGTGAAGCTCTTCCGCCTGGTGAAGGCGAAGCGGCCCGAGACGCTGTCGATCCTCGTGGCCGACGAGCCCGATTCGGAGATCGTGATCGAGCTCATCAACCAGGCGCAGATCTACCGCTTCCTGTCGAAGCCCATCAAGGTGAACGACCTGCGCACGCACGTCTCCGAGGCCCTCAAGCACTACGCGGCCTTCAAGGAGAATCGCGGACGGTCAAACCTCGCCCAGAATGTCGGCTCGGGCTCCGGGCGGTTTGTCTCGAGCTCCGCTTAGCCAGCGTTCGAGCGCGGCCGCGGGCATCGGCCGCGCGAAGAGGTATCCCTGCGCGGCATCGCATCCGTAACGCCGCAATTCGGCAAGCTCGTGGTCGGTCTCGACGCCCTCGGCCACGACGGTGAGGCCGAGGTTGTGCCCGAGCTCGATCGTGGAGCGCACGATGGCGGCGTTGCGCTGGTCGGCTTCCATGCCCGCGACGAACGCGCGGTCGATCTTCAGCTCGTTCACGGCGAGCTGCTTGATGTAGGCGAGCGACGAGTAGCCCGTCCCGTAGTCGTCGA
>DATGGI010000003.1:0-2817 GCA_035308545.1 Usitatibacter sp. | reverse complement strand
GAAAAGCTCGTCACCGCCATCGCCGCCCAAGGCGACAGTCACGCTGCGGCGCGCGAAATCGACGACGTCCTGGTCGAGGAACGGCGAGCGCACCTCGAGTGAATTCATCATGGACGCGCGGTCGGCTTTCACGAGGATGTCGTCCGGAAGATAAAGGCGCGTATAGAACTCGAGGGTCTTGTCCACCACGTGCGTCGCGCGCGACGACTCCCAGACCTGGATCGCTTCCGAATAGAGATCTTCGACGGCCACGGGCTCGCCCAGCAACTCCGCCACGTCCTTCGCCTCGAGTGGCCCGAGCCACGCGGGATTCCAGAGCTGCGAAGGATAGTGCGCGCCGCGAAGCCCGCGCTTGATGCGGAAATCGAGGCTCATGTTCGCGTCGGACACGGGGAGGAGATCCGCGAGCCTGCGAACGCCACCGCGCATCCACGAGGGAACGAGCGCGCGGTACCAGCGCGCAGGCGCGAGCGCCTTGATGGGGTCGTAGCCCGCGAAAAGCTCGTCACCGCCATCGCCGCCCAAGGCGACAGTCACGCTGCGGCGCGCGAACTCGCAGAGCTGGTAGGTGGGCACGATGGACGGATCGCCGAATGGTTCATCGAGCCGGCGAAGCACCACGGGCACGAGATCGCGCGCGCGCTCGATGCTCAGCAGCTCCTCGTGATGATCGGATCCGAAATGCTTCGCGACCTCGCGCGCCGGCCCGGATTCGTCGAACGTCGCCTCGCGAAATCCGATCGAGAATGTCTGCACGCGGTGGGCGCTGTCCGCTGCCGAAGCGTATGCGAGCACCGCGCTCGAATCGATTCCGCCGGAAAGGAAGACTCCGAGCGGAACGTCGCTCATCAGGCGGCGCCGCACCGCCTGTGCGAGCAGGTGCCGGAGCTCCTCGCCCCATTCGCGTTCGGGATTCGCCGGAACCTGGCCGGGAGGCTCGATCGAGAATTCCCAGTACTTTCCGATTCGCACCGCTCCGGGCGTGGCGAGATCGAACGTGAGGTGATGGCCCCCCTCGAGGCGCTTCACGCCTTCGTAGAGCGATCGCGGCGATGGAATGAATCCATATCCGAAGAGCTTCGCGAGCGAGGCGCGATCGAGGCGCCGCTCGACGCCGGGGTGGCGCAGCAGCGCGGTGAGCTCGGATGCGAACGCGAAGAGCCCCGGCGCGCACCAGTAGTAGAGCGGCTTCTTGCCGAACCGGTCGCGCGCCATGAAGATGCGGCGGCGCGCGCGATCGTAGATCGCGAACGCGAACATGCCGTTAAGGCGCCTAGGAAGGTCGTCGCCCCAGGCTTCGTAGCCGTGCACCAGGACCTCGGTATCCGAGTGATCGGTCCGGAATACGTGGCCCATCGCCGCGAGCTCGGCACGCAGTTCCGCGTGGTTGTAGATCTCGCCGTTGAAGATCACGCCGACCGCGCCGTCTTCGTTCCACATCGGCTGCACGCCGCCCGCGAGGTCGATGACGGCGAGGCGCCGGTGCACGAGATGCACGCCCCGCGGGGCGTCCACTTCCATGCCCTCGCCATCGGGACCGCGATGGCGGATCGCCGCGCCCATCGCGCGCAGCACATCCACGCCGCCGCCACCCACGAATCCCGCGAGACCGCACATCGTCAGGACGGCTCGGACGGAAGGTTCACGGTGCCCTTCACGAGGTACACGGGCTTGCCCTGCGATTCGTAGTACGTGCGCATGATGATCTCGGCGAGCAGTCCCATGAGCACGCTCATGCCGCCGGTCACGAAGAGCGTCACGACCAGCAGCGGCAGCGGCGTCTGGATGAACGAAGTGTTCTCGAAGTACTTGAGGTAGACCGCCCACACGCCCGCGAGCACGGCCAGCGTCATCGCGCCGATTCCGAATCCACCGAACACGTAGATCGGGCGATTGGCGTAGCGCGCGAGGAATTGCACGACGATGAGGTCCAGCACCACCTTCAGGACGCGTTCGACGCCGTACTTCGATTGCCCGTGCATGCGCGGATGGTGCGTCACAGGCACTTCCGTCACGCGCCCTCCTTCCCACGACGCGTAGATCGGGATGAAGCGGTGCATCTCGCCGTAGAGCTTCACGTCCTTCAGCACGTCGCGCCGGTACGCCTTGAGGGAGCATCCGTAGTCGTGCAGGTGCACGCCCGAGATCCACGAGATGAGGAAGTTGGCCGCGCGGCTGGGCAGCGTGCGCTGCAGCACCGAGTCCTTGCGGTCGCGGCGCCAGCCGGACACCACGTCGAAGCCCTCGTCCAGCTTGGCAACGAGCTTCGCGATGTCGGCCGGGTCGTTCTGCATGTCGCCGTCCATGGGCACGATGATCTCGCCCGAGGCATACCGGATGCCCGCCATCATCGCGGCGGTCTGGCCATAGTTGCGGCGGAAGTGCACGACCTTCACGCGCTTGTCGCGCGCGGCGAGCGCGTCGAGGGCCGCGGCGCTTCCGTCCGTGCTTCCGTCGTTCACGAGCACGATCTCGAAGGGCTTGCCCAGGGCCTCGAGCGACTGCACCAGCTTCGCGTGCAGCGGCTCGACGTTGGGTTCCTCGTTGAAGATCGGGATCGTGATCGAGAGCATGTCGTTCCTAGTGTAGGGCCTGGCGGTCGAAGACGTAGAGCGATCCGCCAACCACCGCGACCGGCGTTTGGCTACGCAGCGCGGCGTAGGGATCGCCCTTCACGTACATTCCCGCCACCAGCGACGCCGACACGACGACGTAGCGTGGCGGGGGCATCGACGGGTCGATCACCGGCAGCGTGAAGAAGCTGGGCATGGGCGCATAGCGGATCTCGTAGGAGCCCGGCACGGCGGAGCTGAGGAT
>DATGGI010000002.1:0-12339 GCA_035308545.1 Usitatibacter sp. | reverse complement strand
GGGCACCGAGATGGTGATGCCCGGCGACAACATCAAGATGACGGTCACGCTGATCGCGCCCATCGCGATGGAGGAGAAGCTTCGCTTCGCCATCCGCGAAGGCGGCCGCACGGTGGGCGCCGGCGTCGTTTCCAAGATCCTCGAGTAGGAACGGCACAGTAAGGATTAGGCCAGTAGCTCAATTGGCAGAGCGGCGGTCTCCAAAACCGCAGGTTGGGGGTTCGAGACCCTCCTGGCCTGCCACCCTCGGGGTCGAAGGATCGGAGTGAATGCGGTGAACTGGGCGGAACGGATCAAGATTGCGGTTGCGGCGCTGGTCGCGGTGGGAGGGCTGGTGGCCTTCTACGCGCTGGTGGACAAGCAACCCTCGGTGGTGAGGCTTGCGATCCTGCTCGGCGCTTTCGCCCTGGGCGCCGGCATCCTTTGGTTCACCGAGACGGGCAAGACCTTCGTCGCGTTCGCGCGCGAGTCGTGGGAAGAAGCGAAGCGCGTCGTGTGGCCCACGCGCAAGGAAACGCTGCAGACGACGGGCGTGGTGTTCGCGTTCGTGTTCGTGATGGCGCTGTTCATGTGGATCGTCGACGCGGGCCTGCTGTGGATCACGCAGAAACTGCTCGGGCAGGGGGGTTGATGATGTCGATGCGCTGGTATGTCGTGCACGCCTACTCCGGGCAGGAGAAGAGCATCCAGGCCGCGTTGCTGGACCGCATCAAGCGCTCCGGCATGGCCGACAAGTTCGGCCAGGTGCTCGTGCCGACCGAGGAAGTTGTGGAGATGAAGAGCGGGCAGAAGGCGATCAGCGAGCGCCGCTTCTTCCCCGGTTACATCCTCGTGCAGATGGACATGACCGACGAGACCTGGCACCTGGTGAAGAGCACGCCGAAGGTGACTGGATTCATCGGGGGCTCGGCGATGCGTCCCACGCCGATCTCGGACAAGGAAGTGGAGAACATCCTGCACCAGGTGCAGGAGGGCGTGGAGAAGCCCAAGCCCAAGGTCCTCTTCGAGGTGGGCGAGAGCGTCCGCGTCACTGAAGGACCGTTCACCGACTTCAACGGCAACGTCGAGGAAGTGAACTACGAGAAGAGCAAGATCCGCGTCTCCGTGCTGATCTTCGGCCGCGCGACGCCGGTGGAGCTGGATTTCGGGCAGGTGGAGAAGGCTTAGTTTTTTCAACGAACGGGGAGGGCGCCACTGGCGTCCGTCTGAACCCACAGGAGAAGCATCGTGGCAAAGAAAGTCGTCGGCCTGATCAAGCTTCAGGTGCCGGCGGGCAAGGCGAATCCCTCGCCGCCCATCGGACCCGCGCTCGGCCAGCGCGGTTTGAACATCATGGAATTCTGCAAGGCGTTCAACGCCCAGACGCAGAAGATGGAACCGGGCCTCATGCTCCCCGTCGTCATCACGGCGTACGCGGACAAGAGCTTCACGTTCATCATGAAGTCGCCGCCGGCTTCGGTGCTGATCCGCAAGGCGCTCAAGCTCGAGAAGGGCAGCTCCAAGCCGCATACGGACAAGGTGGGCAAGCTCACGCGCGCCCAGGCCGAGGAGATCGCGAAGATGAAGAAGGCGGATCTCACGGCCGCCGACCTGGATGCCGCCGTGCGCACCATCGCGGGCAGCGCCCGCAGCATGGGCGTCGAAGTGGAGGGCATCTAAATGTCGAAGATTTCAAAGCGCGCGAAGAAGAACGTCGCGCTGGTCGACCGCACCAAGGCCTATGAAGCGAAGGCCGCGCTCGACCTGGTGAAGAAGACCGCGACCGCGAAGTTCGACGAATCCGTCGACGTGGCCGTGAACCTCGGCATCGATTCGAAGAAGTCGGACCAGGTGGTCCGCGGAAGCGTGGTGCTGCCCCGCGGCACGGGCAAGACCGTGCGCGTGGCCGTGTTCGCGCAGGGCGCGAATGCCGAGAAGGCCAAGGGCGCCGGCGCCGACGTCGTCGGCTTCGACGACCTCGCCGAGAAGATCAAGGGCGGCTTCATGGATTTCGACGTGGTGATCGCCACGCCGGACGCGATGAAGGTCGTGGGCCCGCTCGGCCAGGTGCTCGGCCCGCGCGGCCTCATGCCGAACCCGAAAGTCGGAACCGTGACCGCCAACGTCGAGGAAGCGGTGAAGAACGCGAAGGGCGGCCAGGTCCAGTACCGCGCCGACAAGGCGGGCATCGTGCAATGCACGATCGGCCGCGCTTCGTTCGACGTGGAGGCGCTCCTCGAGAACCTCGAGGCGCTCGTGGCCGCGATCAACAAGGCGAAGCCCACCGCGACCAAGGGGATCTACCTGAAGAAGGTCTCGGTCTCCAGCACGATGGGCGCGGGCATCCGCATCGACCAATCGACGTTCGCCGGCGGGCAGGTGCCGGTGCAGCAATAAGAGAACTTGGATTCCCGCCTACGCGGGGATTCTCGGCCGCTGCGATCGGTGATCGCAAAGGCCTCGAACTTTGGGCCGCAGCCTCGCTTCAAGGGGGCTGCGGGTTATCAAAGACCGTAGGCGTCCTCCCGGGAAGGGGGACTTAAACGAGGGGAAGCATTCCCGAAGCCGACGCAGATGGCGTACCCAAGACAGGTTTCCGGCGCGAGCCGGGGCTCCTGGCTGAAGGTCGCTATGCATATAGGAGAAAGACCTTGAGTCTCAACATCGAAGGCAAGAAGGAAGTCGTGGCCGAGGTGTCCGCGCGCCTGAAGAAGGCGCAGTCGGTCGTGCTCGCGGAGTATCGCGGGCTGCCCGTCGAGGACATCACGGTCCTGCGCTCGCAGGCGCGCGCTTCCGGCGTCTACCTTCGCGTGCTGAAGAACACCCTCGCGCGCCGCGCGGTCCAGGGGACGCCGTTCGAGAAGCTCGCCGAGAAGATGGTCGGCCCGCTCGCGTACGGCATCTCGGACGACCCGGTGGCCGCCGCGAAGGTGCTCAGCGCGTACGCGAAAACGAACGAAAAGCTCGTCATCAAGGGCGGGGCGATGCCCAACCTGGTGATGACGGCGAAGGAGGTCGGACAGCTCGCAACGATGCCCAGCCGCGAGGAGTTGCTCGCCAAGCTGCTCGGCACGATGCAGGCGCCGGTCGCCAAGTTCGTCCAGACGCTGAACGAGGTGCCGACGAAGTTCGTACGCGCCCTCGCCGCCGTTCGCGACCAGAAGGAGAAGGCCGCGGCCTGACCCTTCACGACCCATTGAAATCATTCATCTAGGAGCCCACATACCATGGCTATCGCCAAGCAGGAAATCCTCGACGCAATCGGCAGCATGAGCGTCCTCGAGCTCTCGCAGCTCATCAAGGACATGGAAGAGAAATTCGGCGTTTCGGCCGCCGCTGCCGTCGCCGTTGCCGCCCCCGCGGCCGGTGGCGCCGCAGCCGGTGCCGCTGCCGAAGAAAAGACCGAGTTCACCGTGATCCTCGCCGCCGCCGGCGAGAACAAGGTGAACACCATCAAGGCCGTGCGCGAAGTGACGTCCCTCGGCCTGAAGGAGGCCAAGGACCTCGTCGACGGCGCGCCGAAGCCCCTGAAGGAAGGCGTGAACAAGGCCGACGCCGAAGCCATCAAGAAGAAGATGGAAGAAGCCGGCGCGAAGGTCGAGATCAAGTAACAGGCAGGGAAGCAGAGTGCAAATGCAAGCCCCTTCGGGGGTTTGCATGTGTTCTCTGAAGCGACTGCAGAGAATCGGTTTGGTCGGGCCTTGTGTTCCAGCAAGGCTGTCCGCCAGCGGCTCGTAGGGGCGAGCCACCAGGCCATGAGCGCCAGTCGGGTGCAGGACGGCGCGCGTGCCTGAGGGTATCGCGCCGTGATTTTCGGAGCCCCCATGACCTATTCGTTCACCGAGAAGAAGCGCATCCGCAAGAGCTTCGCCAAGCGCGCGGCCGTGCTGGATGTGCCGTTCCTCCTCGCCACCCAGATCAACTCGTACGCGCAGTTCCTGCAGGCCGAGCTGCCGGCGGACGGCCGCCGCGAGATGGGCCTGCAATCGGCGTTCACGTCCGTGTTCCCGATCTCGAGCCACTCGGGCAATGCCCGCCTCGAGTTCGTGAGCTACGGGCTGGGCGAGCCCCCGTTCGACGTGGTGGAGTGCCAGCAACGCGGCCTCACCTTCGCCAGCCCGCTCCGCGCGAAGGTCCGCCTCACGATCATGGACCGCGAGGCTTCGAAGCCCACGGTGAAGGAAGTGAAGGAGCAGGAGGTGTACATGGGCGAGATCCCGCTCATGACCCGCAACGGCTCCTTCATCATCAACGGCACCGAGCGCGTGATCGTCTCCCAGCTGCACCGCTCGCCGGGCGTGTTCTTCGAGCACGATCGCGGCAAGACGCACTCCTCGGGCAAGCTCCTCTTCTCGGCGCGCGTGATTCCTTACCGCGGCTCCTGGCTCGACTTCGAGTTCGACCCGAAGGACTACCTCTATTTCCGCGTCGACCGCCGCCGCAAGATGCCGGTCACGATCCTGCTGAAGGCGCTCGGCTACAACTCCGAGCAGATCCTCGAGCAGTTCTTCGCGTTCGACACGTTCCACATCACCAAGAAGGGCATCGAGTTCGAGGTGGTGCCCGAGCGCCTGCGCGGCGAGATCGCGAAGTTCGACATCGTCACGAAGGCCGGCAAGGTCATCGTGCAGAAGGACAAGCGGATCACGGTGAAGCACATCCGCGAGATGGAAGCCGCGGGCATGAAGAAGCTCACGGTCGAGCCCGACTTCCTGGTGGGCCGCACGCTCGCCAAGGGCCTGGTGAACAAGGAGACCGGCGAGGTCGTGGCCAACGCCAACGACGAGGTGACCGAAGCCGCGCTCAAGAAGATCCTCGACGCCAACGTCGAGGAAGTGAAGACGCTCTACACCAACGACCTCGACCAGGGTCCGTACATCTCGCAGACGCTGCGCGTGGACGAGAGCACCGACGCGCTCAACGCGCAGGTCGCGATCTACCGCATGATGCGCCCCGGCGAGCCGCCGACCGAGGACGCCGTGAAGACGCTCTTCAACGGCCTCTTCTTCAGCGAGGACCGCTACGACCTGTCGGCCGTGGGCCGCATGAAGTTCAACCGCCGCGTGGGCCGCGACGAGCTCACCGGCGCGATGACGCTGTCCAACGACGACATCGTGGCCGTGATCAAGATCCTCGTGGAGCTTCGCAACGGCCGCGGCGAGATCGACGACATCGACCACCTCGGCAACCGCCGCGTGCGTTCCGTGGGCGAGCTCGCCGAGAACCAGTTCCGCTCCGGACTCGTGCGCGTCGAGCGCGCGGTGCGCGAGCGCCTCTCGCAGGCCGAGAGCGAGAACCTGATGCCGCACGACCTGATCAACGCGAAGCCCGTCTCCGCCGCGATCAAGGAGTTCTTCGGCTCGTCGCAGCTGTCGCAGTTCATGGACCAGACGAACCCGCTCTCGGAGATCACGCACAAGCGCCGCATCTCGGCCCTGGGACCGGGTGGCCTCACGCGCGAGCGCGCCGGCTTCGAGGTGCGCGACGTGCACCCGACGCACTACGGCCGCGTCTGCCCGATCGAGACGCCGGAAGGCCCGAACATCGGCCTCATCAACTCGCTCGCCCTCTACGCGCGCACCAACGACTTCGGCTTCATCGAGACGCCGTATCGCCGCGTGAAGGACGGCAAGGTCACCAAGGACATCGAATACCTGTCGGCGATCGAGGAAGGCAAGTACGTGATCGCGCAGGCGAACGCCGAGCTCGACAAGGCCGGCAAGTTCGTCGACGAACTGGTGTCGTGCCGCCACCGCAACGAGTTCACGCTTTCCGGGCCCGAAAAGATCGAGTACATCGACGTGGCGCCCTCGCAGATCGTGTCGGTGGCCGCATCGCTGATCCCGTTCCTCGAGCACGACGACGCGAACCGCGCGTTGATGGGCTCCAACATGCAGCGGCAGGCGGTGCCCTGCCTTCGCGCGGAAAAGCCGCTCGTCGGCACGGGCATCGAGCGCACGGTCGCCATCGATTCCGGCACGGCGGTGCAGGCCCGCCGCGGCGGCCGCATCGACTACGTGGACGCCGGACGCATCGTGGTCCGTGTCAACGACAATGAAACCCGCCCGGGCGAAGCGGGCGTCGACATCTACAACCTCACGAAGTACACGCGCTCGAACCAGAACACCAACATCAACCAGCGCCCGTTGGTGAAGGTGGGTGACCACATCGCCGCCGGCGACGTGGTGGCCGACGGCGCGTCGACCGACATGGGCGAGCTCGCGCTCGGGCAGAACCTGCTCGTCGCGTTCATGCCCTGGAACGGCTACAACTTCGAGGACTCGATCCTCATCTCGGAGCGCATCGTCGCCGAGGACCGCTATACGTCGATCCATATCGAGGAACTCGTGGTGGTCGCGCGCGACACGAAGCTCGGCCCCGAGGAAATCACGCGCGACATCTCGAACCTGTCCGAGCGCATGCTCTCGCGCCTGGACGAGTCGGGCATCGTGTACATCGGCGCGGAAGTGGAAGCCGCCGACGTGCTCGTGGGCAAGGTGACGCCGAAGGGTGAGACCCAGCTCACGCCGGAAGAGAAGCTGCTGCGCGCGATCTTCGGCGAGAAGGCCTCCGACGTGAAGGACACGTCGCTGCGGGTGCCCTCCGGCATCTCCGGCACCGTGATCGACGTCCAGGTCTTCACGCGCGAGGGCATCCAGCGCGACAAGCGCGCCCAGCAGATCATCGACGAGCAGCTCAAGGACTACCGCAAGGACCTGCACGACCAGCTGCGCATCGTCGAGGACGACGCCTTCACGCGCATCGAGAAGGTGATCGTGAACAAGACGGCCAAGGGCGGCAAGAAGCTCGCCAAGGGCGCGAAGGTCACCAAGCAATACCTGCAGGAGACCGAGCGCCACGACTGGTTCGACATCCGCCTGCAGGACGAGGATGCCGCCGCGCAGCTCGAGCAGCTCCGCGAGTCGCTCGACCTCACGCGCAAGGAGTTCGACCGCGCGTTCGAGGAGAAGAAGAAGAAGCTCACGCAGGGCGACGAGCTGCCGCCGGGCGTCCAGAAGATGGTGAAGGTGTACGTCGCGGTGAAGCGCCGCCTGCAGCCGGGCGACAAGATGGCCGGCCGCCACGGGAACAAGGGCGTCATTTCCAAGATCGTGCCGGTGGAAGACATGCCGTTCATGGCGGATGGAACGCCGGTCGACATCGTGCTGAACCCGCTGGGCGTGCCTTCGCGCATGAACGTGGGCCAGATCCTGGAGACCCACCTCGGCTGGGCCGCCAAGGGCGTGGGCCTGCGCATACAGGAGATGCTCCGCGCGAACGAAGGCGCCGCCAAGGTGCGCAAGTTCCTCGACAAGATCTACAACTCGACGGGCAAGAAGGAGGACATCGCCTCCTTCGCCGACGACGAGGTGCTGGAGCTCGCGAAGAACCTGCAGAACGGCCTGCCGTTCGCCACGCCGGTGTTCGACGGCGCGACCGAGGTGGAGATCAAGGACATGCTCGAGCTCGCGGGCCTTCCGCGCAGCGGCCAGATCACGCTCTTCGACGGCCGCACGGGAGACGCGTTCGACCGCCCGGTGACCGTGGGCTACATGCACATCCTCAAGCTGCACCACCTCGTCGACGACAAGATGCACGCGCGCTCGACGGGCCCGTACTCCCTCGTCACCCAGCAGCCGCTGGGCGGCAAGGCGCAGTTCGGCGGCCAGCGTTTCGGCGAGATGGAGGTGTGGGCGCTGGAAGCGTACGGCGCGGCCTACACGCTGCAGGAGATGCTCACCGTCAAGTCCGACGACACGCAGGGACGCACCAAGGTTTACGAGAACATCGTCAAGGGCGAGCACAAGATCGAGGCCGGCATGCCGGAATCGTTCAACGTGCTGGTGAAGGAGATCCGCTCCCTCGCCATCGACATCGACCTCGAGCGCTATTGAGACCAGGAGACGCGTAAATGAAAGCATTGCTCGATCTGTTCAAGCAGGTCACCCAGGAAGAAGAGTTCGATGCCATCCGTATCGGCCTCGCCTCCCCGGAGAAGATCCGCTCGTGGTCCTACGGCGAAGTGAAGAAGCCGGAGACGATCAACTACCGCACCTTCAAGCCGGAGAGGGATGGCCTCTTCTGCGCGAAGATCTTCGGGCCGATCAAGGACTACGAGTGCCTTTGCGGCAAGTACAAGCGCCTCAAGCACCGCGGCGTGATCTGCGAGAAGTGCGGCGTGGAAGTGACGCTCACCAAGGTGCGCCGCGAGCGCATGGGCCACATCGAGCTCGCCTCGCCCGTGGCGCACATCTGGTTCCTGAAGAGCCTGCCGTCGCGCCTCGGGATGGTGCTCGACATGACGCTTCGCGACATCGAGCGCGTCCTGTACTTCGAAGCCTACGTGGTCACCGACCCGGGCATGACGCCGCTCAACCGCTGCCAGCTCCTGTCCGAGGATGACTACCTCGCGAAGGTGGAGGAGTTCGGCGACGATTTCTCGGCCGCCATGGGCGCCGAGGGCATTCGCGACCTGCTGCGCAAGCTCGACGTCGGCCACGACATCGAGACTCTGCGCACCGAGCTCGCCGCCACCGGCTCCGAGACCAAGATCAAGAAGATCGCCAAGCGCCTGAAGGTGCTCGAGGCGTTCAACAAGTCCGGCATCAAGCCCGACTGGATGATCATGGAAGTGCTGCCCGTGCTGCCGCCGGACCTGCGTCCGCTCGTGCCGCTCGACGGCGGCCGCTTCGCGACGTCGGACCTGAACGACCTGTACCGGCGCGTGATCAACCGCAACAACCGCCTGAAGCGCCTGCTCGAGCTGAAAGCGCCCGAGATCATCGTGCGCAACGAGAAGCGCATGCTCCAGGAAGCGGTGGATTCGCTGCTGGACAACGGCCGCCGCGGCAAGGCGATGACGGGCGCGAACAAGCGCGCGCTGAAGTCGCTCGCCGACATGATCAAGGGCAAGAGCGGCCGCTTCCGCCAGAACCTGCTCGGCAAGCGCGTCGACTACTCGGGGCGTTCCGTGATCGTCGTCGGCCCCACGCTGAAATTGCACCAGTGCGGCCTGCCCAAGCTCATGGCGCTCGAGCTCTTCAAGCCCTTCATCTTCCACAAGCTGGAGATCATGGGGCTCGCCACGACGATCAAGGCGGCCAAGCGCATGGTGGAAAGCCAGGAGCCCGTCGTGTGGGACATCCTCGAGGACGTGATCCGCGAGCACCCGGTGCTGCTCAACCGCGCGCCCACGCTCCACCGCCTCGGCATCCAGGCGTTCGAGCCGGTCCTCATCGAGGGCAAGGCGATCCAGCTGCATCCGCTCGTCTGCGCCGCGTTCAACGCGGACTTCGACGGCGACCAGATGGCCGTGCACGTGCCGATCTCGCTCGAAGCGCAGATGGAAGCGCGCACGCTCATGCTGTCCTCGAACAACGTGCTGCACACCGCGCACGGCGAGCCGGTCATCGTGCCGTCGCAGGACATCGTGCTGGGCCTCTACTACGCCACGCGCGAGCGCGTGAACGCGAGGGGCGAAGGCACCATGTTCACCAACATCGCCGAGGTGAGCCGCGCCTACGAGTCGGGCGGGGTCGAGCTGCACGCGAAGATCACGGTGCGCATCAAGGAGTTCCGCAAGGACGACGACGGTGTCCTCAACGAGGTCATCAACCGCTACGAGACGACGGTGGGCCGCGCGCTCATGTCGGAAATCCTTCCGGCGGGCCTGTCCTTCGCGATCATCAACAAGCCGCTCAAGAAGAAGGAGATCTCCAAGCTCATCAACGAGGCCTTCCGCAAGGTGGGCATCCGCGAGACGGTGATCTTCGCCGACAAGCTCATGTACACGGGCTTCTCCTTCGCGACGCGCGCGGGCCTGTCGATCTGCGTCGACGACCTGCTGATCCCGGGCGAGAAGGCCGGCATCATCGACGAGAGCGAGAAGGAAGTGAAGGAGATCGAGCGCCAGTACACCTCGGGCCTCGTGACCCAGGGCGAGCGCTACAACAAGGTGGTCGACATCTGGGGCCGCGCCGGCGACCAGATCGCCAAGGCGATGATGGACCAGCTCGGCAACACGAAGGTCACCGATCGCAAGGGCAAGGAAGTCAACCAGGAGTCGTTCAACGCGATCTACATGATGGCGGACTCCGGCGCGCGCGGCTCGGCGGCGCAGATCCGCCAGCTCGCGGGCATGCGCGGCCTCATGGCCAAGCCGGACGGCTCGATCATCGAAACGCCAATCACGGCGAACTTCCGCGAAGGCCTGAACGTGCTGCAGTACTTCATCTCCACGCACGGCGCGCGCAAGGGCCTTGCGGACACGGCGCTGAAGACGGCGAACTCGGGTTACCTCACGCGGCGTCTCGTCGACGTGACCCAGGACCTCGTTGTGATCGAGGAGGATTGCGGCACGACGACCGGAATGGCGATGAAGGCGCTGGTCGAGGGCGGTGAAGTGGTGGAAGCGCTCCGCGAGCGCATCCTCGGCCGCGTCACGGCCGCCGACGTCTTCAACACGGAGACGCAGGAAGTGCTCGTCGCCGCCGGTTCGCTCCTCGACGAGGATGCGGTCGGACGGATCGAGAAGCATGGCGTCGACGAAGTGAAGGTGCGCACGCCGCTCACCTGCGACACCCGCTACGGCATCTGCGCATCCTGCTACGGCCGTGACCTCGGCCGCGGCACGCGCGTGAACGTGGGCGAGGCCGTGGGCGTCATCGCCGCGCAGTCGATCGGCGAGCCGGGCACGCAGCTCACGATGCGCACGTTCCACATCGGCGGCGCGGCTTCGCGCACCGCGGTGGCGAGCGCGGTCGAGGCCAAGTCCAACGGCGTCGGGACCTTCGCGGCCATGCGCTACGTGACCAACGCTCGCGGCGAGCAGGTCGCCATCTCGCGCAACGGCGAGATCGTGATCTCCGACGAGAGCGGACGGGAGCGCGAGCGCCACAAGGTGCCGTACGGCGCGACGCTCACCGTGACCGAGGGCTCGAAGGTGAAGGCGGGCCAGCCGCTCGCCAGCTGGGATCCGCTCACGCGTCCCATCATCACCGAGTACGCCGGCGAGATCCGCTTCGAGAACGTCGAGGAAGGCGTGACCGTGGCCAAGCAGATCGACGAGACGACGGGCCTTTCGAGCCTCGTCGTGATCGATCCGAAGCGCCGTGGCACCAGCGCCACCAAGGGACTGCGTCCGGCGGTGAAGCTGATCGGGGCCAACGGCAAGGACGTGAAGCTCGCCACCGGCACGGGCGATACGCCGGTGAACTACACGTTCCAGATCGGCGCCATCATCACGGTGAAGAACGGCCAGCAGGTGAACGTGGGCGACGTGCTCGCGCGCATCCCGCAGGAATCGTCCAAGACGCGCGACATCACGGGCGGCCTGCCGCGCGTGGCGGAGCTCTTCGAAGCGCGCTCGCCGAAGGATGCGGGCCTGCTCGCGGAGGTCACCGGCACCGTGTCGTTCGGCAAGGACACGAAGGGCAAGCAGCGCCTCATCATCACGGACTTCGACGGCGCCGCCCACGAGTACCTGATCCCGAAGGACAAGCACATCACCGTGCACGACGGGCAGGTGGTCAACAAGGGCGAGATGATCGTCGACGGCCCGGCCGACCCGCACGACATCCTGCGTCTCCAGGGGATGGAAGCGCTCGCGCGCTACATCATCGACGAGGTGCAGGACGTCTACCGCCTGCAGGGCGTGAAGATCAACGACAAGCACATCGAGGTGATCGTGCGGCAGATGCTGCGCCGCGTGTCCATCGTCGATCCGGGCGAGTCGCGCTTCATCACGGGCGAGCAGGTCGAGCGCGCGGAAGTCCTCGAAGAGAACGACCGCAACAAGCCGCACGGCAAGAAGCCCGCGACCTACGAGTACGTGCTCCTGGGCATCACCAAGGCGTCGCTGTCGACCGATTCGTTCATCTCTGCGGCCTCCTTCCAGGAGACCACGAGGGTGCTCACGGAAGCGGCGATCATGGGCAAGAAGGACGACCTGCGCGGCCTCAAGGAGAACGTCATCGTGGGACGCCTCATCCCCGCGGGCACGGGCCTCGCGTACCACTCCACGCGCAAGAAGAAGGAAGTGGAGCCGGGCTCGAGCACGTCCTTCGGATTCGCGATCGACGACGCCGATGTGAGCAGCGAGCAGGTCGCGTGACACGCTTGACGGAAATGAACGTAACCCCCTAAAATAGAGAGCTTTTTTACCCGCCCAAAGACCGAGAGGTCCTTGGGCGGGATTGCTCTAAGCAGATGGCCGGACCGTGAAGGGGCCGGCACCAACAGCGAACACTGGGAAAACATGCCGACGATCAATCAGTTGCTGCGGAAGCCCCGCCGCAAGGCCATAACGAAGAGCAAGGTTCCCGCCCTCGGCGGCAGCCCGCAGAAGCGCGGCGTGTGCAC
>DATGGI010000001.1:0-2269 GCA_035308545.1 Usitatibacter sp. | reverse complement strand
CGCCGACACCACCAAAATCGCCCCGTCCATCTGCGCCGCCCCCGTGATCATGTTCTTCACGTAGTCCGCGTGCCCAGGACAGTCCACGTGCGCGTAGTGGCGGTTCTTGCTCTGGTACTCCACGTGCGCCGTCGAAATCGTGATCCCGCGCGCCTTCTCCTCCGGCGCCTTGTCAATCTGGTCGTACGCCACAAACTGACCGCCATTCGTCTCCGCCATCACCTTCGTCAGCGCCGCCGTCAACGTCGTCTTCCCATGATCCACATGACCAATCGTCCCCACGTTCACGTGGGGCTTGTTACGCTCAAATTTCTCTTTGGACATGACGAAGTTCCTTAACTGACCTGGCTGTAACTGACCTGGCTGTCTGAGCTATTTCTTGATGATGCCGTCGGCGATGTTGGGCGGCACTTCGGTGTACTTGGCGAATTCCATGGTGAAGGTCGCCCGGCCCTGGCTCATCGAGCGCACCGTGGTCGCATAGCCGAACATCTCCGAGAGCGGCACGTCGGCGGTAATCGCCTTGCCGGCCGGTGTCTCGTCCATGCCGGTGATCTGGCCGCGGCGGCGGTTGAGATCGCCGATCACGTCGCCGGAGTAATCCTCCGGCGTCACGACTTCGACCTTCATGATGGGCTCGAGCAGAATCGGCCTGGCGCGCTTGAAGCCTTCCTTGAAACCGATCGAGCCCGCGATCTTGAACGCCATCTCGCTCGAGTCGACGTCGTGGTACGAGCCGTCGAACAGCGTGACTTTCACGTCCACCACCGGATAGCCGGCGATCACACCGGTCTCGCACGCTTCCCTGATGCCCTTATCGACCGCCGGTACGTACTCGCGCGGCACGGAGCCGCCGACGACGCCGTTGATGAACTCGTTACCCTTACCCGACTCGTTGGGCTCGAGCGTCAGCCACACGTGACCGTACTGGCCGCGCCCGCCCGACTGGCGCACGAACTTGCCCTCGCTCTCGACTTTCCCGCGGATGGTCTCGCGGTAAGCGACCTGCGGCTTGCCGACGTTGGCCTCGACCTTGAACTCGCGCTTCATGCGATCGACGATGATCTCGAGGTGCAGCTCACCCATTCCCGAGATGATCGTCTGCCCCGATTCCTGGTCGGTGCTGACGCGGAACGAAGGATCCTCTTTCGCGAGCCGTTGCAGCGCCAGACCCATCTTCTCCTGATCGGCCTTGGTCTTCGGCTCCACCGCCACCGAGATCACCGGCGCCGGAAATTCCATCTTCTCGAGCGTGATGACGTTCTCGAGATCGCAGAGCGTGTCGCCGGTGATTACATCCTTGAGGCCGACGGCCGCGGCAATGTCGCCGGCGCGCACCTCTTTGATCTCGGTTCGCTCGCTGGCGTGCATCTGCAGGCACCGTCCAATGCGCTCCTTCCGGTCCTTGCCGGGCACGTACACCGTGTCGCCGGAGTTGAGCACGCCCGAGTAGACACGGAAGAAGGTCAGGTTACCGACGAACGGGTCGTTGAGGATCTTGAAGGCGAGCGCCGAGAAGGAATCGTCGTCGCTCGCCTTGCGCGTCGCCGGCTCGCCGCGCTCGTCGATTCCCTTCACGTCCGGCATGTCGACGGGCGAGGGCATGAACTCGATGACGGCGTCGAGCAGCGCCTGCACGCCTTTGTTCTTGAAGGCGGACCCGCACATGCACAGCACCAGCTCGTTGCGGATCGAGCGCTCGCGCAGGCCCTGCCGAATCTCCGCGTCCGAGAGCTGCTCGTGCTCGAGGTACTTGTGCATCAGCGTGTCGTTGCCCTCGGCAGCCGCCTCGATCATCTTGGCGCGGTACTCCTCGGCCTGCGCCTTCAGGTCCTCCGGGATGTCGCGATACTCGAACTTCATCCCCTGGGTGGCCATGTCCCAGTAGATGGCCTTCATGCGGATGAGATCGACCACGCCCTCGAAGGACTCCTCGGCACCGATCGGCAGCTGGATCGCGATCGGATTGGCGCGCAGGCGCTGGCGGATCATTTCCACCACGCGCAAGAAGTTGGCGCCCGCACGGTCCATCTTGTTCACGAAGGCGATGCGCGGCACCTGATACTTGTTCATCTGCCGCCACACGGTCTCCGATTGCGGCTGCACGCCCGCGACCGAGTCGAACAGCGCGACCGCGGAATCGAGTACCCGCAGGCTGCGCTCGACCTCGATGGTGAAGTCGACGTGGCCCGGGGTGTCGATGATGTTGATGCGATGCTGCGGGAAGGTGCCGTCCATGCCCTTCCAGAAACAGGTGGTCGCGGCCGCC